>JBFGEP010000119.1:0-4825 GCA_041580055.1 Rhodothermales bacterium
ATGCGGTCGGCCGCGTTGTGAACCACGACGCCCCGGAAGCCGCGGTCACCGACCAGGATGTTGGCTCCACATCCCAGCAAGAAATGATGCCAGCCATGCTGCCTGACGATCCGGATGGCCGTTTCAAGCTCGTCGGCGGTCGCGACCTCGACGAAGCAGTCGGCCGGTCCACCGATCCTGAAGGTGGTATAGGGCGCGAGGGGCACGTCGCACCGTACCCGCCCGGGTCCGAGAGCGTCCTCGATGAGAGCCTGAACCTCGCTTCGTTCGGAAAACACGGTCTGGGACCGGTAGATGTCATGTGGGACGATTAGAAGATACAACGAACGTAGCGCTCCCTCGCTTGTTGTGCTGCAACCCCACCGGTACCTTCTTCGTCGAGGAAGAAGTCACTTTTTGAAAAACAGCCTAACCTGATGAGCAACAAATACCCGAACGTGACGAAGGCAGTGTCCCGCGTGGCCGTAGGTGCCGTCGTGGTTGTTTTCCTTTTTGCGCTGGCCGGAGGCTGCATGACAACGAGCATCCGATCTGGCGAAGGCGGCGTGCGCTACAGCCAGTTTGGCGGTACCGATCTCGAACACATGTACGGAGAGGGCCTCAAAGTGTATCCGCCGTGGGTGTCGGTTATCCGGTACGACGTCCGAGTGCAGGAGAAGCTGGAGGTTCTCGAGGCGCTTTCGTCGAACGGTCTCAGCATCGGGATGGACGTCTCGATTCGCTGGAACCCGGACCCCTCCCAGCTGCCGCAGCTGCATACTACGTACGGTGTCGACTACTATCGAAAGCTCGTGCAGCCGGAGCTCCGGTCGGCGGTCCGTGAGATCGTCGGCCAGTACACGCCGGACGAGCTATACTCGAGCAAACGAACCGAGCTGCAGTCGCAGATCTTCGATCGCGTCAAAGCGGGTGTCGAGGTCAACTTCGTGATGGTGCAGGCGGTGCTGATCCGCGACATCCGGCTGCCGGATCAGATCCGAGTCGCGATCGAGAACAAGCTGAAGGAGGAGCAGGAGGCGGAGCGCTACCAGTTCACGATCGAGAAGGAAAGGCTGGAGGCGCAGCGCAAGGAGATCGAGGCTCGGGGCCAGGCGGAGTATCAGCGGATCATCACCCAGAGCCTGTCGCCGGCGTTCTTGAAGTTCAAGGGGATTGAGGCCACTCAGCAGTTGGCGGAGTCGCCGAACACAAAAACGGTGATCGTCGGAGGCGGCGAGAGCGGCCTGCCGGTGATTCTCGGAGGAAATTGACGTCGGGGCCGAAAGGAGCTCGGGACGCCGATTTTTTTGAGCGCGTCTACGCCGTGGTCGCCGAGATCCCGTTCGGTAAGGTCACCACGTACGGGCACATCGCCGGGTACGTCGGCCTGCGAAGTGCCGCGCGGACCGTCGGGTGGGCGCTCAACGGCGCGGTTGGCACGGGCCTTCCATGCCACCGCGTGGTCAACCGATTCGGTGCGCTGACGGGAGCACGGCATTTTGGCGGACCGCACATCATGGAGGACCTCCTTCGCAGCGAGGGCGTCGCGTTCACGGAGGACGGGTGCGTCGACCTGAGCCGCCACCTCTGGATTCCGGGGACGCCGGACGACTGACTACTGGCCGGCGAGGGAGCGGAGCTGCCGCCAGAATCCGGGAAAGGAGATGTTGGCGCAGTTGGCGTCGCGGACGGTCGTCTGTCCGTCTGCGAGCAACCCGGCGACGCCCATCGCCATCGCGATCCGGTGGTCCCCGAAGGCGTCGACGATCGTGCCCCGAAGCGGAGAGCCGCCGTGGACGGTGAGACCGTCGTCGTGCTCGTCGACGTCAGCGCCGAGGGCTCTCAGGTTGGTCACCATCGCATGGATGCGATCGGTCTCCTTGACCCTGAGCTCGGCGGCGTCGCGAAAGGTGGTGGTGCCGTGCGCCGCGGCGGCGGCTACCGCCAGTACGGGTATCTCGTCGATGAGGTTGGGGATCAGCGGGCCGTCGACGGTCACGCTGGTGAGCGGCGAGGTGCGGACGCGCAGGTCGGCTATGGGCTCGCCACCGAAGGAGCGTTCTTCGGAACGCTGGATATTTGCGCCCATAGCGCTCAGGACGTCGAGTGCCGCCGAGCGTGAAGGGTTCAAGCCGACGCCCGGCAGCGTCAACTGCGCGTTGGGGAGGACGGCTCCTGCGGTCAGAAAAAAGGCGGCCGCCGAGAAATCGCGTGGCACGGCCCAGCCCTGCGCCAGGATCTGCCGTCCACCGGCGACGGTGATGTGCGTCTCATCACCCATCCGAAGTGCCTCAAGCCGGAGCATGCGCTCCGTGTGGTCGCGCGTGGGCCGCGACTCGATTACGGTCGTTTCGCCAGCCGCGTACAGTCCCGCCAGCAGT
This sequence comes from Rhodothermales bacterium, assembly GCA_041580055.1. Taxonomy (GTDB): domain Bacteria; phylum Bacteroidota; class Rhodothermia; order Rhodothermales; family JABDKH01; genus JABDKH01. Next base: position 2,361 of record JBFGEP010000119.1, read on the forward strand.
ACGCACGACTTGACCTGCGCCGACGACACCGGTAGGCGGTATGTCATGCCGCGGAGCCCATCCTTCGCCGGTGAGATCCGAATGGGGGCACGGCCCTCGGTGAGCTCGATGTGCGCGCCCATGCGGCGAAGGGGTTCGGCGATCCGTTCCATCGGTCGGGCCATCAGAGAATCGTCGCCGACCAGCATAGATGGAAACGGCTGACCAGCGAGCACACCGCTCAACAGACGCATGGTCGTGCCCGAGTTGCCGCAGTCTAATGGCCCCTCGGGTTCCTTGAGGCCGTGCATGCCCCGCCCGAGGATTCGTACCGAGGAGCCGTCCGCCTCGGCCGCGACGTCTACGCCGAGCTGCCGCAGGCAGTCCAGTGTCGTCTGAGGGTCCCGAGAGTCCGGGAAGTTGACGATCTCGCACTCGCCGTCCGAAATGGCCGCAAATATCGCAGCGCGGTGAGCAATCGACTTGTCTCCGGGAAGATCGACCTGGCCGACGGCGTGCGAAGCTGTGTGAACGACCTGTTCCATGCGTGCCAGTCGTTTGACGTGTTCGCGGCAGAGTGGCGGGCTACCAGACGGGGGAGTGGCTGGACGGTCCCATCGGCATCGCGTCCGTCACCACGCGCAGCAGGTCCTGTTTCTCGTTCCATTTGAGGAACCCGAACCGGAATCCGTTCAGCGCGACCTCGCGGAGGTCTTTGGCGGAGACGCCGCACCGGGTGTGTGCCAGAAGCAGCTCGTCCGTCACGGTGGTCCGGCTAAAGAGCCGGTTGTCGGTGTTCACCGTCACCGGCACGCCTGCGTCCACGAAGTCCCGGATCGGATGCGCCTCGTAGGACGCCACCACCTTCGTTTGAACGTTGCTGGTCGGGCACAGCTCGAGCGGAATCTGGTGGTCGACACAGTACTGCATGAGCTCCGGATCCTGACCGAGCGAGATGCCGTGTCCGATCCGGTGCGCGCCGCAGTAAAAGAGCGCCTGTCGGATGGAGTCGGGGCCCCACGATTCGCCCGCATGGACCGTGAGATTCAGAAGATGGTTGCGCGCGTAGTAGAAGGCGTGAAGATGATGCTTGGGCGGGTTGCCGGCCTCGCCGCCCGCCAGGTCAAACGCCACGACCCCCTGATCCTTGAGCTTCACCGCGATCTCTGCCTGCATCAAAGAAGCGCTCTCCATTCGATCTCTGAGTCCGCATACGATGATGCTCGTCCTGATGGGATACTGATCCTCGGCCCGACGCAGCCCGGCGCGGACCGCCTTGAGGACCTGCTCCAGACTCAATCCTTCGCGCGTGCAGAGGATAGGTGCGAACCGGACTTCGAGGTAGCGGACATTCTCGGCCGCGCTGTCCTCGGCGAGCTCGAACGCGATCCTCTCCAGGGCCTCCGCCGTCTGCATCACGGCCGTTGAATAGCGAAACCAGGACAGGTACGACTCGAGCGTCTCGGAGTCGTCGATCGTCTTCAGAATCTCGGCGAGCTCCTCTTCCGAGCGTCCCGGCAGGTCTTCCAGCTTGTCCTGCCGCCGGGCGAGGTCGACGAGCGTGTCGATGCGCATGGACCCGTCCAGGTGGCAGTGCAGATCCGCTTTCGGCCACGAGAGGATCTCGTCGCGCGTCAGGCTGTCACCGGTCGAGGCGGGGTTCAGGGCCATTGGGGCTTTCTTGACGAAGTTAGTCGGGGACGGTGGGCTGTGCAACGAAGTAAGCAGTAGGAACAGGTAGAGCGAGCCTTCGTTTCCAACTCGCTCGCCCCAGGCACTTTTCGTGGCTGTTTCTTGCGCGAGCGTGTAACTTGAACCGTGTCTTCCGTGCGGCTCCGGCCTGACGGAGGCGCGAATCTCCCGAACCATCCGGAGGTGATCAAATGGGTAGTCTAGGGCCAATGGAAATCCTGCTGATCTTTCTGGCCATCCTGCTGATCTTCGGTGCGAAGCGCATTCCCGAGATCGCGAGGGGGATGGGCAAGGGGATCAAGGAGTTTCGATCGGCGACGCGCGAGATAAGCAACGAGCTGACGCTGGACGACGAGCCCAACATCCAGCGTCCGAGACCGCCGGCACAGGGCACACCGACTCCACGGCAGGATGCCCCGGCGCAGCCTAAGGATGAGTCTGCCGCACAGAGCTAGCGCTCTCTCGTGCGTCGGAGAGATACATGAATCCACCAACGTTCGCCGCCGACCGGCAGCGGCTACTGAGGGGTGAGACCAGCTGCGAAGAGCTGGTCTCGTCGTATCTGGACGTCGCGGTCGACCGTAACCCCGGTCTCAACGCGCTGCTCACCATCCGTGAGGAAGGGGCGCCGGCTGACGCAAAGAGTGTGGATGCGCGGCTCCGGTCGGGGGACTCACTGCCGATGGCCGGTGCCGTGGTGGCGGTCAAGGATGTGCTCTGCATGACCGGGGAGCAGGTCACCTGCGGATCGCACATCCTGGAAGGGTTTCGGTCGCTCTACACCGCCACGGCGG
>JBFGEP010000120.1:0-4821 GCA_041580055.1 Rhodothermales bacterium
CCCACGGGTCGCGCCCGTTGCAGAAGCTGTAGCGAAATGATAGAGAAAGATTCGTGGCGGATCGGGCTCGTCTACTACGAGGAGGGGCGCTTCAACCCCAGCGGCTACATCCACCTTTCGTGCGGATCGGATTACCTCGGGACCGCTGATCTCGCAGACCGGATCCGCCATTTCAGCCCTGAGCTTTCGGACGAGGATCTTTCCGAGATCCAGAATCTCCTGCATAGCTAGCGCGGCCGAATATGAATCCCCCTGAACACGAATTCGCCGCACCTGTCCTCCGCCTTGACACGGGCCTCAAACAGCACTACGTACCTCTTCCGGATGACGTCGCCCGGGACTTCCTCGACCGCGGCATCAAACGTGTGATCGTCAGCCTCAACGGCAGGCCATACCGGCGTGCGATCCAGTCCCGCCGCGGAGGGCTTCGATTCGTCATGTTGAGCAAGGTGATTCTTCGAGAGATCGGAGCGCTGGAGGGAGAGACCGTGCTCGTCGCCATCAAACCGGATCCGCAGCCTCAGCGAGTCGAGCTCGGCGAAGAGTTCGAGGCCGTGCTCGCGCAGGACGAAGAAGCGGCCGCTCGATTCTACAGCATGACGCCGGGGACGCAGCGTTCGCTAGCTCACTATACCACCAGCGCGAAACGACCCGAGACGCGCCTGAAGCGGGCCCTCGAGCTGGCCCACAAGCTCAAGACCCGAACCCTCCATAGCGATCGCGAGTAGCGACGCGACTCTCAGTCCCAGAGCTTCGACAGGTTGACACGAGAGAAATAGGCCGCAAAAACCGCCGGCCCTGCGGGGAGATTGCGCCCCGCGACGGGCACCCGCACCCCCACCTCCAGAACGCCCGGCCCGATCCTGCGACCCACTGACGGCAGCACCTGCAGCAGCTCGCGCCTACCCGATGCGACCTCGATCGAGAACAACTCGGGAGGTCGTCCATCCAGTACCTCGACGAGAACCTTCCACGTCCAGTTGCGGATCGCTCCCCCCGCAGCCACGTGCACAAACCGTTCGTTACCCGGGCGGCGTCTGGCCTCCTCATTCTCGGTGCGCCATCTGTGACCTCCCCAGATGAAGGCGTACACCGGAGTAGGCCAGAAGGACCGGCCGATCTCCAATAGGACCTCGTAGTCGACCTGTCCCTCCGTCAGCGGGATGATCTCCGAATCGATCGGGAAGGATCCGAGAGTGAACTTGACGCCTCCGCGTACCGCCGCCGCCCACCCTCCGAGATCGACTCCGAAACGCTCGTGCCCGACACGAAGAAAGACGCGCGGATCCCCGAAGCCCGTGCTCGTCCGCTCGGCGACCACGTCGTCGAAGGAAAGATGGTGAAAGGGGATCTCGGCCCACGCGTCGATCCCCTTTGTCAGGCCGAAGGCACCGGTAACAAACACCGAGGCCGTCGTGGAGCGGCCGCCGGCATTGAAGAGTGATCGGATGTCGCCCCGTTCATCGAATCGCCGGGCGGTGTGGTGCAGGTAGCTGCTCAGCTGGATCCAGCCTTTGCCGGGGGTCTCCGTCCACTGGGCCGCTGCGACCTCGATTCCGGCCGGGAAAAAAGCCAGAATCAATAGCGTATACTTCAACCGACCGTCCAGATGGTTGTCTCCGGCTGGAACGCCGCCCAGGCGAACCAGAACGCCACGTAGGCTTCGGTGACGGGCTCCAGCCTAGACCCGGCGAGAGGGCCCGCCGTTGCCAGGCCGTCCAGCCGCCACGTGGTGCCGGTCCCGACATCGACCACCCGACCGCCGTCGATTTTGAGCTCCAGGTCCTGACCGTCCAGCCGCGTCTCGAACGCCAGGGCACCCACGTGATCACGACGCCAGATAACCCCGACGGGCCGCCCAGCCACGATGAGGTTGACGGCGCGGAGCGGCTGCGTGTCGAGCTCACCGAACGGGAGTGCGATGCCGCCGTCTTCGACAGCGATGCCCAGAACCCGCTCCTTCGGTGGCCGCCGGCCGTCTATCGATTGCTGAAAGAGAAGGCGGGGGTTGTTTTCGCGCTCGTAGTCGCCGTACGGATACCCGTCCGACGTGTAGACACGACGGTGACCCGTATTGGCCGAGAGCACTCGCGTGGTCGGGTGCAGCGCCTGCCACCCCGACCAGCTCATCTCGAACACCGGCACCTGGTCGAGCGTGGATCCCGCTTCGGCTCCGCACGTAGCCGCGCCCATCATCTGCGGCCACAATGACTCGGTCGCGTTTCGGTCGTACATGGTCAGATTGTTCTTGAAGAGCAGACCCGAGACGCCGAGCTCCGCCCCGCCGACCGCGGCACGGTCGAACGCCATGGACGAGCCCGTCAAGGGGCAATACGTAACCGCCACGTCCGCCTCGAAGGCGGTCAGGTTCACAATCTCGTGCCACCACAGGATGTTGTGAGGGATCGCGAGGGGGCTGCCGTCCAGCATCATGCCGATCACCCGACTGTCGGGCGTGAGATAGGTGGCCTGCGCCGGATCGACGAGCTCGGGATTCGTGAGCGCGGGAATGCCGTCCTTTCCGATCCCACCGTCTCCAAAATCAGATGTCGACACGATACAGTCCGACCTGAAGGTCGGGACTCCCGTTGCATCGACCGGGTTGTTCTTGGAACCGCACGCCGGAAGTGCGATCAGGGCGCTCACAATGACGATCGCGCTCGTGCTCTTGCCTTCTACCTTCACTTGTTTGCTCGCTTTGACATCTCGGCCATATCCGTCTGTTGAGGTGGACGCATGACCGTTACGCGGTCTCTGCCCACATCCATTACACGGCCGCGTCGAACTCGGGGCGGTACCGGACCGTACCCGACACGTCCTGCATCGCCTCCTCATCCATGATCAGGGCCATGAACGCCTCATCAGGAACCCCTTCCCACTGGCACGAGAGACCCACTTCCGAAGCCGGACGAAAACCGAACCGCGGGTAGTATTCGGGGTGGCCGACGAGAATCACGAACGGGCAGCGTTTCTGTCGAAGTATCTCCAGTCCTTCACGCACAAGCAGTGATCCCACGCCCTGCCGCTGGTGGTCCGGAAGAACAGCCATCGGCGCCAGGCCCATTCCAACGACGATATCCCGCGGCGTCTCGATGGTGGCCGGGGTGAACAGGATGTGCCCGACGGTCTCGCCGTTGACGTCGGCAACCAGCGACAGCGCATCGTCGCACTCCGACCTGAGAGTGTCCACGAGGTCGGCCTCTGTTACCTGCTCGAAAGCAGCGAGGTTGATCGCCCGGACGTTCGCGACGTCACGCGGCTCCTCAGCTCTCACGACAACGTTTCTCTTCAGCATGAGTCGCCCGGGTGGTTTGGTCCGTATTATTTACCGCCCGACACAAGGGTACCCTGACGAGCAGCCTCTGATTCCGGTCTATGAACCCCGCAGCCCTTCTACTCGCGATTCTCGTTGTGCAGCAGGTCCCCGGCGCCCACAGCGGACGTTCCAACGAGCTCAATATCGCAGTTCCGCGGCTCGAAGCAAGCGTGGTCGTCGACGGCCACCTGGACGAACCGGTTTGGAGTGAGGCCGCACGAATGACGGACTTCTCACAGTACCAGCCTGTCGACGGGCGTCCGGCTGACGACCCGACGGAAGTTCTTGTATGGTACTCCGCCGAGGCCATTCATTTTGGAATCCGTGCCACCGAGCAGCACGGAAGTGTGGTGCGGGCCACTCAGGCCAACCGCGACAACATCGCCAGCGAGGACCACATTCAGATTTTGCTGGATACCTACAACGACCGCCGAGTCGCCTTCCTCTTCGGCGTGAATGCACTGGGCGTCCAGGCGGACGGCACGCGGAGCGACCAGTTCGGCGGAGGCGCAGGAGGCAGATCGGCGACGGGCGGCGGCACCGGCAACATCAACCCGATGGAAGGGAATGTGGACCTGAACCCGGACTACAATTTCGAATCGAAGGGCCGCGTTGTTGAAGACGGCTACGTGGTGGAGGTTCGGATACCGTTCAAGACGCTGCGCTATCAGGAGCGCGACGTTCAGAGCTGGGGCATCCACATCCTCCGGCGGGTGCAGCACTCGGGATTCCAGGACTCGTGGGCACCTGCGGTGCGAGCGAACGCGAGCTTCCTGGCCCAGGCGGGTACGCTGGACGGGCTTCGTCAGATGAAGCGCGGACTCGTGCTCGAGATTACGCCTTCGTCCACGGCCCGGCTCAGCGGCTCCCGTCAGGACGACGGCGACTGGAGTTACTCGAGCGGCGGTTCACTCGCGGGAGATGTGCGATGGGGAATACGGGAGAGCATGACCCTGACCGGCACCGTGAATCCGGATTTTTCACAGGTCGAAGCTGACGTAGGGCAAGTGGTGCTCAACGAGCGCTTCGCGCTTTTCTATCCGGAAAAACGAACTTTCTTTCTTGACGGCCTCGAGCTGTTTGACACGCCAAGCCAGCTGATCTACACCCGACAGATCGTAGACCCCGAGGCCGGGCTCAAGGCGGCGGGTAAGCTGGGTCGCGTCAACGTCGCCTCGATACTCGCCGTTGACAGCAAGAACCAATCACAATCGGGAAACGACTATCCGATCTTTGCCGTGGCTCGACTGAGGAGTGATCTGGGTGGAACCTCAACGATCGGCGGCGTCCTTACCGCCCGGGAAGTCGGAGCCGGATACTCGCGCCTCGCCGGCGCCGATGTTCGTTTCTACCACTCGAAGCTGTACTTCGCAGAGTTTCAGGCCGTCCATTCGTGGTCCAGGGCCGACGGAGCGTCATATGGCGGGCCGCTGCTCCGCGCGGTGTGGGACCGCACCGGGCGGAGCTGGGGTTTCAACTACAGCGTGGAGGCTATATCACCGGAG
>JBFGEP010000121.1:0-4814 GCA_041580055.1 Rhodothermales bacterium
AGGTCGCAGACGAGGGTCAGATACCCTTCGACGTCGGGAAATCGGATGACCCGATCGTGGTCGTGGGCGTGCTGCGCCGCAGCCGGCGCGATCATGGCCAGCAGCAGGAGTGCGATTCCGATGTTTCTCATGAGCGTGCCAGAGTGCGGTAGGTTTTTGATGCAAAGGGTGACAATTCGCTCGATCCTCGCGACATGTTCAGTCCGGGGTTCGCGTTTGGACCCCGTCCCTCAGCCGGATGCCGATGCCGGATCTATCGGGAAGGATGATCTGCCCTCCCTCTCCATACTGGATACCTTCGAACGGGTCGTTCGAGATCAGGATGGGGGAGTCAAGGTCGAGCCAGTCGGCCAGGCCCGAGAGGTGGGCTACCGCGGTGACCCCGAGCGACGTCTCGACCATACACCCGAGCATGATACGGCGGCCCAGTTGTTGGGCACGACGTATCACCCGCAGGGCGGGTCCGAGTCCACCCAACTTCATCAGCTTGACGTTGATGCCCAGTACGCCCGCCGCTGTGATGGCTTCCACATCCTCGACGGTCTGCAGCGATTCGTCGGCCACGACGGGAACGTCGACGCGGGCCTGAACGAAGCCCAGGCCCTCAACGTCGCCCTTCGCCACGGGCTGCTCGACGAGCCTCAGGCCGAGCCCGGCCATGGCCCGGACGTGACCGACCGCCTCCTCCGGCGTCCATGCTCCGTTTGCGTCCACCAATAGCTCGGCATCGGGGCGTGCTTCGCGCACGGCCCGGAACCGGCCTAGCTCGTTGCCGGCACCGAGCTTGATCTTCAGAATGGAAAACTCGGACGCCATCCTGGCCTTCCGCGCCATCTCGGCTGGTTCATCCAATCCGATCGTATACGATGTGGCGACGCTTCCTGGCGGCGGAAGCTCAAGTAATACATGAAGTGGGATTCCCTGTCTTCGTGCGATTCGGTCGTGGAGTGCGAGGCTTACGGCGCACCGCGCGGGCGCCGGTCCATTCCCGCCGATCCAGGCTTCAATGTCCGCGGCGTCTTCCGGGAACGGTCGACCACGCCGGCCCATGGCGTCCCAGTAGCCGGTCATCTCCTCGGGCTCTATCCCGTAGTATCGAGGGATCGTCCCCTCGCCACGGCCCTCGCTGCCGGCGAGCGTGACCACATACGCATCGCGCGTCTCGCTGACGCCGTAGGAGATTCCGAACGGGTCCCTGAGCCGGAGCGTGAATTTCTCCCAGGTGATCGAGGGGCTATTGGGCGAATCTGAAGTGCTCACCTTCAGGAGCCGAATCTCGGGTTCACGATGTTGTTGTAGATCGAGCCGAACGTGTAGCTGAGTCCAACGGTCAGACCGAACTCAAAGGACGTCGGCAGACGCACGTTGCGAAGGAGGATCTCTTCCTGAGAGGCTGCCTCGAACGGGAGGAAGACCTGATCCCGGATGCGCGAGACGTTGCCAAAGGTGAACATCGAAAGGCCACGTACAAGCCGCACCTGAAGAAAGCCCCAGAGTTCCAGACGATAGAGGTCCAGCAGGCTCTCTTCGAAGTTGGTCAGGTAGGACGAGGCCTCAAACGACACCGAAGCCTCTCCCCATGGCTGCTCAAACTCGAGGCGAGCGGCAAGCTGGTGGTGCAAGAACAGCTCACTCGTCTTGTCGAAGACGGTGATCTCCTCGTAGTCAAACCCGCGGAGGTTGAGCATATACGAGAGTCGGATCTGACGGCGACTGGATTCTGCGTATGGGAACAAGTTGTATTCAATTGCCGGCGATGCGGAAAACGAAAGCGCTGTGTTGTTGAACGACGACGTGCTCAATCTTCCAAATACGCCTGCAGACCATTGCGGGCCGAGGCTTTTGACCACCAGGCCACGAAGGCTGCCGTTCCGGCGGGTGCTCGTAATCGTCGTGTCGTCGATGTCGAAATGTTGTTCTTCGTAGCCTGCATCCAGGGAGAGACGCACCTTCCAGTCTTCGGTGACCCTGCTTAAATCCACGTCGCCGTCAATCTCGTAGCTATCGGTCACTTCCTCGGCACGGAACGAGCCGTCGAGCGCCAGCCGGAAGACCCAGAAGTTCCACGGGTCCTCTGCGGCGGTGACCTGTCCGGACAGTGGTTGCTCTGTGTCGACGCCGATGCGGATCTGTTGCGCGGCAGGCGTTCGCGCCACGTATCGGAGCAGGCCGAGCTTCATGATCCGAGCGAGGCCGGCTCGACGTTCGTCGTCGGTGTCCGTTCCGCTTGAGCTGTACCGCAGCGTGTCGACGATGCCGGCAAAGCCCTCGCGTCCGATGAAGTTGAGCGTGTAGCTGCGGCCGGCGCCGGTGCGCTCCGAGGTAATCAGCAGGTGAACCTGCGCGTCCGTGCGGTCCCGTACGTAGTTGACGAACGTAACCTCTCGCTTGATGTACTCGTCATCGCACCGATCGCAGTCGAGGAAAACGGTCAGGATTTCCGCCGCCTGTCCGTCTTGCCCTCGGCTCGGGATCGAAAGCAGCAGAGCGCAGGGTACCAGAAATAGTGCAGCTCTTGCTCGAAACATGGCGGGTACGCGTTGACGAATACCGGGACTCCGAGATCTTAAGGCCCTGCGGCTCCAGATTCACTTTCGCAGGCAACTTTGTCGCGGATTTCATGGCCCGTTTTCAGTAACCCGTCACAGCCGGCACCGCATGCCGGGTATCCCTAAGTCGGTCCCCTCTTTCAGGTTTATCCCGGCACAACGTGTCGAATTGCTGTGATTTATTTGGAGATTGTGCGCATACTGTAGCTCTGCTCATCCACCCCGAACGCGACTTCACGCAATGAGACTCATACTTGTCGACACAGCGGGCGATCGCCGGATGGCTTTCGACCCGCTGGCCCTGAGTAGACCGATATGGGAGCTGAGGTGCGGGATGACCTCGCTCGGCGAGAAGCTGGTCGCGGCAACGGGAATGAAGGACCTCGCGTGCTTCGTACCCGACTACATGGCCGGTGCGTATCGGGAGTCGACTCAAGCGCCGGTGAACGACGCGTCTACGCTGAAGGGAGACATCCTTCTCGTTGACGCCCGAGTGAAGGCGGCGAGTCTGAACGTGAAGAGTCTGGCGCCGAACACGGTCGTGCCCGACGACGAGGGCAATGTCCTGTTGGCGAGATTGTCCGGCGATGGTCCCGATGCCGACCGGTCGTCGATCGAGGCCGTGCTGGGAGCTGCCGCCGATCTGCCGCGGTCGGAGGTATCGGTACAGACCTGGAACTACACCTGGGAGTTGATCCTCGAAAACCCCGCGCAGCTGGCCCGGGATTTCGAGGCAGCAGGTCTGAGTGGAATCGAGGGGACGGTCGAGCAGCCGAACGCGATTCGTGGCAGCGCGAAGGACATCTTCATTGCGCCCGGTGCAAAGGTTCATCCGATGGTCGTGCTGGACGCGGAGCACGGACCGATCTTTATCGACGAGGGCGCCGAGATTCATCCGTTCACCCGAATCGAGGGACCGTGCTACATCGGAAAGAAGTCGATCCTGCTCGGTGCCAAGTGCCGGGAAGGGAATTCCATTGGCCCGGTGTGCCGAATCGGCGGCGAGGTGGAGGAGTCGATCGTGCAGGGCTATTCCAACAAGTACCACGACGGCTTTCTGGGTCACGCCTACGTGGGCGAATGGGTCAATCTGGGCGCTCTCACTACGAACAGCGATCTCAAGAACGACTACTCGGACGTTTCCGTGGTTCTTGACGGGCGCCGGGCGATCCCGACAGGCTCGAGGAAGGTGGGCTCGCTGATCGGCGACCACACCAAGACGTCGATCGGCACTCTCTTCAATACGGGTGCGTATGTAGGCTCGATGGCGCTTATCGCCGGCACGGGCAAGCCTCTCCCGAAGTTCATCCCGTCGTTTGCGTGGTTTCTCGAGGGTGTCGTAACCAAGGGCTTCGGGAAACGAAAGCTGTACCAGACGGCGCAGACGGCGGTGGGTCGGCGTGGCCGCGAGTGGACCGAGGCCCAGGAGTCGATGTGGGATTTTATCTATGAACTGACCGCAGCACCGCGGAACGAGGCCATCAAGAAGGGTCGCCGCGTGCTCACGGCAAGAAGCAACTGACCTATGGCGAATGTCGAAGAGAGGGTAAGAGACGTCACGGCTCGCGTGCTCAGGCTGGATCCCGGCGAGGTCACGCTCGAAGCAAACTTCACCGTCGACCTGGGTGCCGAGAGCGTTCAGTCGATCGAGCTGGTCGCCAATTTCGAGGAGGAGTTCGGTATCGAGATGGACGAGGACGCGGCGCTGTCGGTCGACACGGTCGGCGGAGCCGTGGACTTCATCACAAAAGTGTGCCAGGAGCAGGGTGTCGAAATTTGACCGCGCGCAGGCTCCGACAACAGAACAAAAGGGCAACGGGCCATCGCGGTGGCACCCGACCGCGAGGCCTTTCAATGATCAAACAACAAAACAAATAAGTATCGCGCGAGCGATCTCGTCATGAATTGAGATCGCGCCGATTTGACGCGCGAGGAGCAATCCCATGCAGGTAGAAGAAAAGAAACGAGGGGATGCCCGGCGGGAGCATCCGCTCGTCAACACGATGGAGCCCAACTTGCTCGACGCTACGTACGACTACGATCTGCCGCCGCTGATCAAGTTCGACGGGCCCATCGTCGAAGTCATCGACGGCAAGCAGGTCTTCTTCGATCCCAATGACGCGAAGAAGCGAGACATCTTCATTACGGACACGACGTTCCGCGACGGTCAGCAGGCAAGGCCGCCATATACCGTCGACCAGATGGTCCATCTGTACGACCTGCTGGCGAAAATGGGTGGCCCGAACGGTGTCATCCGGCAGACCG
>JBFGEP010000122.1:0-4777 GCA_041580055.1 Rhodothermales bacterium
GACCTGATACTGTGCGGTCACCTCCACATCTCACACATCGAGCCGATCGAGATCATACCCGGAGACCACAGACTCGTCGTCGTGAGCGCGGGAACCGCCACAAGCACCCGGGGCAGGAAGGAACACCGTCGCTCCAACTTCTTCAACCTGATCGAAGTCGACAGGGACCGCTTCGTGATCGAGGAACGCCGCTTCGACCCCTCGTCCGGCCGCTTCAAGAGTGACTGCGAGACCACATTTCGGAGGGATGGCTAGATCCCGCCGGTAAATCGGCGGACCCGCCGGGTGGGGCCTGCGTACATGATGTGCGCCTCTTTTGGCCCTTTCGGCGGCATGGAAGGCATGACCGCGCCCCCTATATTCAACGACTGTACAGAAAGGCAAACCCGATATTCGCCGTGATTAGAACTAGACCGCCGCTCGGATCTTTGGGCATGGTGGCCCTCCTTTTTCTGACGACGGTCGCGTCGGCTCAGGAGCTTCCCGTCCAGCTCGATATCGATGTCGCGTCGTTCGCTTATGACGATGCCAGCTCGCTCGTGGAGATCTACCTCGCATTCGAAGCCCCGTCACTGGAGTTCGAGGAGGAAGGCGACGCATTCAGGGCTGAGCTGCCGCTGGAGCTCGTCATGTACCGCAGCACTCAGCGCGAGGTCGAGGGGACGCCGGTGGAGCCGGTGTGGGCAGACTCGATAGACCTCTCCTTCGTCGTGCCGGACACAGCCGGATTTGTGCAGGGGCAGCATTTTCTGCATCAGGTACGGGCCGCCATAGCGCCTGGTGAGTACGAGCTGGATCTCGTCATCGAGGCAGACGAAGCCGAGGACCGCGGCGAAATCCGGCTGCGACGCGACGTGGTGGTTCCTTCATACTCGTACGGTGACGTTCCTGCGATCTCCGACATCACGCTCGCCTCACAGATCACACGTTCCCAGGACCGCGAAAGTCCGTTCTACAAGAACGGGCTGGCCATTCAGCCCAATGCCAACCAGCTTTACGGTGAAGGACTGGGGCGTCTGTTTTTCTACGTCGAGACCTACCGCGTGGACGCGCTTGCGGGTATTGATGATCAGTACACCCTGCTGTCCTACATCGCCGAGACGAACCTATCGACTGCTCTTCCCGGACTCAGCCGGAGGCTGCAGCGTCCCGCGCGATCGCCGGATGTCGTCGTCGGATCTTTCAACGTCAGCAAACTTCCGAGCGGTTCGTACTTCCTGAGGTTGGTCGTCCTCAACAAGGACAACGAGTCGATCGTCGAGCAGACCCGGAAGTTCTTCGTGTTCAACCCGAACATAGTCCGCGAGCAGCCGGTGGCGATGGACGGCGCGTTCGAGTCGAGCCCGTTCGCCGGCATGGCAGAAGAGGACGTAGAAAAAGAGCTGGACCTGATTGGCGTAATCGCCGCGGACCGGGAGCGGCGGAGGTCCAACAGCATCCGGGACCTGGACGAGAAAAGGCGGTTCCTGCTGGAATTCTGGGCGGCGCGCGATCCCAATCCGAGCCTTCAGGGGAATGCGTTTCGGGAGGAGTTCTTCCAGAGGGTGCAGTACGCGAACGATCGCTACACCAACAGCTTCAGCGAGGGGTGGGATACGGATCGGGGGCGCACCCTGCTGAAGTACGGACTGCCGAGCGGAATCGACCCGCATCTGTACGAGCGCGAGACCGTTCCCTATGAGATCTGGGACTACAACAACATCGCGGGCGAAGGCCGGGTGATCTTCGTGTTCGCGGACCGCTCGGGCTTCGGACAATTTGACCTCGTCCACTCTACCGTCACCGGCGGAACGACACTTCCAAACTGGCGCGACGAGCTGCGCAGGCGGTAGGGTCGCGTCGTCGCCGCGCGGCGGCTATTTTCTGGGGCCCCGCTTGTGATAACGAACCCGCCGATCGCCGCATGATCGACCACGTCCAGATTGAGGATCTCGGAGAACACGTCGGAGCCACCGTAACGATCAAAGGCTGGCTCTACAACCGGCGTGACTCGAAGCACCTCCTGTTTATCGTGGTGCGGGACGGTACCGGTCTCGTGCAGTGCGTTCTTTCGGATGAGGACGCGGACGAAGACACCTGGCAGGCGGCGCTGGGCCTGACGCAGGAGTCTTCATTGGTCGTTACCGGCGAGGTCCGGGCTGACGAGAGGCAGGTGGGCGGCTACGAGATGCATGTCCGCAGCCTGGAGCGAATCGGCGGAGCGGACGACTACCCGATCACGCCAAAACCCCATGGCGTCGAGTTCCTCATGAACCACCGCCACCTGTGGCTCCGGAGCCGCAGGCAGTGGGCCATCATGCGCGTGCGTAACCGGATCATCATGGCGATCCACGGCTTCTTTCAGGAGCGTGGTTTCGTCCAGATGGACGCACCGATTCTGACGGGCAACGCCGTCGAGGGAACGTCCACGCTGTTCGAGATCGACTATTTCGGAGAGAAAGCCTATCTCACGCAGAGCGGCCAGCTTCACGGCGAAGCGATGGCTTTCGCAATGGGCAAGATCTACACGTTCGGTCCGACGTTCCGCGCCGAGAAGTCGAAGACGCGGCGCCACCTGACCGAGTTCTGGATGATCGAGCCGGAGATGGCGTTCTATGATCTCGACATGAACATGGACCTGGCGGAGGGGCTGCTTGAGCATATCGCGTCCGAGGCGCTGCGGTCCTGCACGGTCGAGCTCGAAATACTGGGTCGTGACCTCGAGCCGCTAAAGCGATGCCGGGCTCCGTTTCCGCGCATCACCTATTCCGAGGCCGTGGATCTGCTGCGCAGCCCCCGCACCACGGAAATGCTGGACGAGTTGATCGCATCGCACAAGTCGGAGCTTGCTGCGATCAAGGACGAGCTGGAAGAAAACAGGCGCGCGTACGGTCAGGCAAAAAAGGCGGTGAAGAGACGCCTGGACGCCAGGGAAATCGAGATCAACGCACGTGTGGAGGAGCTGGAGGAAGAGCTCCGCAACCTTCCGGACTGGAAGGAGTCAGCGGGGGCGTTCGAATGGGGCGGCGATTTTGGCGGCAGCGACGAGACGGTCATCACGTGGCACTTCGACCGTCCTATCATTGTTCACCGATACCCGGCGGAGGTCAAGGCCTTTTACATGAAGCGCGACCCGGAGGACGATCGGCTGGCGCTGGGTATGGACGTGCTGGCGCCGGAGGGTTTCGGGGAAATTGTCGGCGGCGGAGAACGTGCTACCGACCTCGAGTTTCTCAGGAAGCAGGTAGAGTCACACGGTCTCCCGGAGGAAGCGTTCGACTGGTACTTTGACCTGCGGAAATACGGATCGGTGCCTCACGCCGGCTTCGGTCTAGGACTGGAGCGCACGGTTTCGTGGATATGCGGTGTCCGGCACGTGCGCGAGACGATACCGTTTCCTCGACTGCTCGGGCGGCTTCATCCGTAGTCGCCGGATACCGCTTCACGACCTGGCCGGCCGGGCAGGTGCTCCAGGATGAAGTCCGCCATGTTCTCCAGCACGCGCCGCCCGCCAGGCTCGTTGAACGTTTCGTGGTACATGCCCTTGAACAGCGAGATCGACTTGTCGTCGGAGGCAGCGAGTCGATACAGCTCTGCGGCCGCTTCCGCCGACGTGATGCGGTCGTCCGTTCCTTGAACAACCAAAAGGGGAAGGGTGACGTCCCGGGCATTGTGCAGGGCCGCCGCCCCGACGCGGATGATTTCCGCTGCCGTGCGCACATGGATCGCCCGGCGATAGGTCAACGGATCGTTGTCAAAAGCGGTTGCGACTTCGCTGTTCGTGCTCAGAAGCGATCTGTCGAGGGGCTTGACACCGAGCCGCGGCAGAACGCGCGAGAGCGAAAGAGCGAGTTTCTGGAGCCACCGCGGCTCCATCAGTGCTATGGAGGGGCTGCTGACGATCAGACCGCTCAGCTGGTGGTGGCGTCCCCGTGCCGCGAGCGCCGCCAGCGCGCCGCCGAGACTGTGACCAAGAAGGAAGATCGGGCTTCCCTCGTTGTCGGTGATAAGCCTGTCGACGAACTCATTCGCATCCGACAGCAGGCCTTCGTACGCGGCGATGAATCCACGACGGCCCCCGCTTCTTCCGTGCCCGGCCTGGTCATACGAGTGCACCGCAATGCCGAGATCACAGAAATAGCGGGCGTGGGGCTCGTATCGACCCGAGTGCTCGGCGTAGCCGTGAATTATGGCGAGAACCGCCCGTCGACTATCGCCGGAAGTCCAGCCGCGCTCGACGAGACGGACGCCGGAGCGGTTGATGAAGCTGCGATCACTCAATACGAATTGACGGCCGACTGATGAATGTGCCGTCGGAGAAACCTTTGCGACAAATGACTCGGGTGATAAGATACGCCGACGACGGTATCTTCCGTTTTCCCATTCGCGAATCTCAACTCTCATGAGGCAGAAGACGCTTATCACGTCTATCAGTGGCATCCGTGGAATCTTCGGGAACGGTCTCGGTCCGTCGGAGCTGGTTCGTTTCTCGTCCGCGTACGCCTTGTGGTGCCGCGAGCAATCGGTGGGAAAGCCGGTCGTGGTGGTCGGTCGTGACGCTCGCACGACCGGAGACATTTGTTCAAGGATCGTGACCGCGACGCTGGCGGCGGCGGGGCTGGATGTAATCGACGCGGGTCTGGCCACGACGCCGACGGTCGAGATGGCGGTGATCAAGGAAGGTGCGGTGGGCGGCATCGTACTGTCGGCCTCTCACAATCCGGGAGAGTGGAACGCGCTCAAGCTTCTCAACGGCGCGGGCGAGTTTCTTTCGCCGGAGCAGGGTAGGCGTGTGCTC
>JBFGEP010000123.1:0-4775 GCA_041580055.1 Rhodothermales bacterium
CCGACGATCTCCGCCACTACGTTCCTCGACGGCACATCGGCTTCCGTCCGGGCGTCCATGCGAAGCGAGACTCGAACCCGCTGACCCCGATCCTGCATGCGGTGCATCATCGCGGCATCTTCGGCCGTAATCGCAGCGTGGGGAATCCGGCGGACGCCGTCTTGATACCGCATCGCGCCGGTGTGCGGCGTGTACAGCGAAACCGGCCCGACCGATCGAATCAGGCTGGCAATCGCCCCGGCTTCGGACGCTCGTGTTGCACCATGCGTGCGATACCGAACCGTCTCACCGTAGCTCGTAAACGGGACGTCGAACAGAACGATCTTGCCCGCAGCCTCGGCCTGCCGCTCCGTCAACTCGTCGAAAGAACCGACGACAAGCACCTCTCCCTCGATCCCCGAGGCCGCCGTTCCGACACTGCCGCCAAGTCCAAGGAGCTGCATCTGCTGCCGGCGCGGGCTGGTCATTGTCAGTGTCTCGATCCCGCGGACCCAGCGGGGCACCATCACTTCTTCGCCGTGTACGTTCTCGAGCCCGTCCGCCTCCATCGTTTCAAGTATCCAGTCCAGGGCGCGTTCGAGATCCCGCGTGCCGCTGAATCGAGGTCCGAAAGTGTCCACGAGGTAGGCGAGCCTCTCGAACGCAGAGCTGTCAGCCAGCGCCGCGTCGATCAGTCGGTTCGCCACCGAGTCGGGACTGGCAGTGACCAGGTCTTGCCGGGCCGAAGCATGCGCAGCGCCTCCTCCACCGAAGCCCGTGAGAGCGAATGAGATAACAAAGAGTAGTGTTGGAACTGCCTTCATATCGTTCTATTGCGGCATCGCGTGAAGCAGGAAGACGGCGAACCACTCGGCCTCGTCCGTCCAGATGTGTTCGACGCGGAATCCCGCATCGCGGGCAATGTGGCCGAACTGGTCTGTCCCGTACTTGTAGGAGTTTTCGGTGTGAATGTAATCACCCTCGGCGAACGAGAACATGGCCCCGCCCACCTGCACCGTCTGCCTCCGTCGGCTCACGAGGTGCATCTCGATCCGCCCCTCCTCCGCTTCGTAGACAGCCCTGTGGTCGAATCCGGTAAGGTCGAAGTCGGCGCCCAGGTCCCGATTGATCCGGGCCAGAAGGTTCAGATTGAACCGCGCCGTCACGCCCGATGAGTCATTGTAGGCAGGCAAGAGGACCGAAAGATCTTTCTTCAGGTCCGCACCGATCAGAGCCCCGCCGTTTTCGCCGACAACCCGGTGGATGCGCTGCAGAAAGGCCGTGGCCCGCGGCGGCTCGAAGTTGCCAATCGTCGAGCCGGGAAAAAAAACGACGCGCCGCCCCGAAACAGGCGGTAGCTCAACCGGCGTCGTATAGTCCGCGTGGACCGGCACGACGCGGATCCCGGGGTACTCGCGTCGGATGGACGCAGCAACCTCGCGCAAATGTCGACCCGAGATGTCGATTGGCACGTAGGTCGAGCCTTCCGGCAGATGGTCCAGCAACAGCCGCGTTTTCTGACTGGATCCGCTACCGTACTCGATCAGGGCGAGCTTCTCTCCGAGAGCGGCAGCGATGACTTCGATGTTGGATTCCATGATCGACTGCTCGGACCGCGTGAGATAGTACTCCGGCAGACGCGTTATCTCCTCGAATAGAAGCGAGCCGGCGCGGTCGTAGAAATACTTTGACGGCAGACTCTTCTGCGGCCTTGACAGACCCTCCACGACCGCTTTGCGGAACGTGTCTTCGAAGCGCTGTTTTCCGTGCTCAGCTCGCATAGGGAACTCAAGCACGCGGTCTGCTCCCATCACGTCACTGCCGGGCGAGGCGGATTCCGGTGAACTGCCAACGGGAATCCGGATGGAAGAAGTTGCGGTACGTCGGCCGGATGTGGGTTTCGGACGTGGCCACGGAGCCCCCGCGAAGGACGAACTGGTTGCACATAAACTTTCCGTTGTACTCTCCCAGAGCGCCTGGCTCCGGCTTGTATCGCGGATACGGTGCGTACGGGCTGCGCGTCCACTCCCATACGTCTCCGAACATCTGTTCTGCGCCCCGGGCACCACCCTGCGCCGGAATCGGGTGGTACGTCTCCTGCTCGACAAAATTGCCGACAACGTCGACGCGGGCGCTGGCGACCTCCCACTCGAATTCGGTCGGGAGCCGTTCGCCTGCCCAGCGGGCATAGGCATCCGCCTCGAAGTAGCTGACGTGGCAGACCGGCTCGTCGAGGTTAACGGGCCGAAATCCGCCGAGAGTGAAGTGCCACCAGTGACCGTCCACTTCCTCCCAGTAGCCGGGGGCCCGCCAGCCGTTCGCCTCCACCGCCGCCCATCCCTCCGACAGCCACAACTCTGTCCGCCGGTAACCGCCGTCCTCGATGAACTCCAGGTATTCACGGTTAGTCACCAGGCGGGAGCCAATCGCGAAGGGTTCGAGATACGACTTGTGCTCCGGTCCCTCGTTATCGTACGCGAATCCGCCGGACCCGTGGCCAATCTCCATGAGGCCGCCGTCAAAATCGACCCAACGCATTGCAGGCGGAAGAGCCGTGTGACCGATCCGGCCGGACTCCCTGTATACCGGGTGGAGCGGGTTTTCGGACAGGACGTGCTTGATGTCGGTCAGGATAAGCTCCTGATGCTGCTGCTCGTGATTCAGCCCGATCTCCAGACGGCGAGCGAGCTCCGCATGGTCGGCGCCGGCCGGCGGCGATTCCAGCAGCCGTTCGACGTGCCGATCCACGAATTCGCGGTACTCATACACCTCCCCGACCGTAGGACGCGACAGCATGCCCCGCCTGGGCCGACAGTGTCGCTCACCCGCTTGCACGTAGTACGAATTGAACAAGAAGGCGAATCGCGGATGAAACGGCTCGTAGCCGCCGTCGAACTCGGTCAGCACGAACGTCTCGTAAAACCACGTGGTGTGCGCAAGGTGCCACTTGGTCGGACTCACGTTTTCCATAGACTGGATCACGTAGTCCTCGGTCTCCAGGGGCTCGCATAGCCTGTGGGTGAAGGCTCGTATTGACCGAAAGCGGACTCTTAAGCTCTCCAGTGTTTCCGCAATCGATTCGTTGGCCGCGTACGTGGTCTGGACCTGCATTTTCTCGGGGCGGGTTGATTACTACTTCAAAGTATATGTTGGTGACCCTTGGGGCCCCGGCGTTTCATAGATAGGCTCCCATCCCTGTGAAATCAAGGACCGGGTGCAGCGAACCGAGGCCGGCCGTGCGCGTACGGTGACGGCGAAACACCTTATCGCTCGACACCCGATTGATACCGATGACCCCAATGACTGCTCGGATAGCAGCACTCGCACTCCTCGCCACGTTCACCACGGCGGCATTTGCGCAGCGCTCCATCGAACAGGTTGGCGACTCCCTGTATTCACACTTCGACAACGTCGGAGCCCTCGACGCATACCGGAGCGCCCTCGCGAACGACTCCTCTTTCGGGGTGATGTTCAAGCGGGCCGTTGCGGCGAACGAGCTGGCGCAGGATTTCGAGGCGGAGGGTGACAGAGCTCGGGCCGAAGAGATGTACAACACGGCCGTCGACTATGCCGTCCAGGTTCGGGATCGATATCCCGTCGAAGCCGGGTCGTGGTTCATCCTGGCGGCGACGACCGGCAAGCTGGCGCAGTTCAGCGGTGGCCGTTCCAAAGTTCGCATCGGACGCGCCGTGGAAGAGTACTATCGCAAATCACTTGAAATCGATTCGACGTACGCGCTGGCCTACCTTGTGGGCGGCATCTTCAATCGCGAGCTGGCCCAGCTGAGCTGGATCCAGAAGCTGGCTGCCAAAGCGCTCTTCGGTGGTCTTCCGGAAGGAGATCTGGAGCAGTCGCGGGCCATGCTGGAGCGAGCCATCGAATTGGACCGGACGCTATTCATGGCGCACTGGGAACTGGCTCAAACATACGAGGCTCTCGGAATGCCGGACCGGGCGCAGTCGCATCTGCGGTTTCTGCGAGTGCTGTCGCCCCGGAGCTCCGAAGAGGCGCGCATCCGAAGGCGCGTCCTCAGCGCGTCGACCCGACAGACAGAGTAGGCCCGGACCCTGGAAGCGCGATACGTCGTCTCGTAACATGAGAGCACCATGGACGGAACCTCAGTAGTACCACCGAGCGATACAGGTGCACTCCAAGACCTGAAACCGCTTGATCCTTCCGCCGTGAAGGCGTGGACGATCAAGCTCATGCTGGTTGGGGCGGTAGTGGTTCTGGCGGCGCTCGTCTACGACGTGACAAACCTGTTCGGCCAGGACAGCACGTTGCCGCCGGGTATCGCAAGCGGTGCGGCGCTTATCGTTTCGATTGTGGCGGCGTTGACCTTTCCTCGACTCTGGTATCGCTACTGGCGCTACGAGCTCCGTGATGAGGTGCTGTTCGTGCAGCGAGGAATCGTGAACAGGGTACATACCGTCGTTCCTCTGCGGCGAATCCAGCATCTCGACGTCTCGCAGGACATCATCGAGCGGGAATTCGACCTCGGCAAGCTCATCGTCCATACGGCCGGCACCCGCAGTAGCGACGTAGTGCTGCCGGGGCTTTCCTTCGACGAGGCCGAGCGGCTGCGCAACGAACTCAAGGACTTCATCCTCGAAGACACGATCTAGGCTCGACTTGATGGAAACGGCGGCCGCGGACCTGGACGTCAGGCGTCTGCACCCGATGACGCTGGTGCAGCGATTCATCCTCAGCCTGCCCGGCTTTGTGATCCTTCTCCTGCCCGTGGTGCGATCGCCGTCCACCACGTCATGGTTCAATCTCGCGTTTGCCGCCCTCTA
>JBFGEP010000124.1:0-4765 GCA_041580055.1 Rhodothermales bacterium
GGGGAGTTGACAGTGACAATTCCGGGGCTGCAGAATGTCGGCTTTGTTGAAGACCCGGGCGGAAGGGGATTCTTCGTCGTGCGTGCCGACTCCGAGGGCACCTCTGTCACCACCAAAACGACCCCTGAATCCGTGTACCCTGTGTGTACCCACCAAAACAAACTTTGCCCATAATAGACTCTCCCACAACCGACTACAGTCTGCGGACCTAACAATGGCATTGTAGAGGTCAGGGGTTCGACTCCCCTTGGCTCCACCCCAGTTGAATCCCACCGGACGGGTCCGACGCCTCCCCGGTGGGATTTCTCGTTACTAGCTCTGCGTCGAGTAACCCACCATCCCCTCCCTGTCTCTGTACCCTGACTGTACCCTCTCTTCTCAGCCATGAGAAGCGCTGACGAGACGACTTCGACGATGACGCCACACAGACTTTCTTTTGCTCAAGGTTTATGCCAGCTCTAACGGAAAGTCATGCCAACGAACGTCGGGCTACACCCGTCATCGACCACAGGGATTGTCCCATAGCGTAAGTAAGTGCGGGCGCATTATTGAAATTGCCAAACAAAGTCCTCGACCCTTGGGTTGTTTGAGAGCCGGGTCCGCGAGCCGTCATGACCGGTGAGACCATATCGCACTTCAAGGTCCTCAAGAGGCTCGGGGCCGGCGGCATGGGTGAGGTCTACCTCGCCCAGGACACGAAACTGGACCGGCAAGTCGCACTGAAGGTTCTCCCGCCCCACGCCCTAGCGTCCGATGACGACCGGGCGCGCTTCTACCGAGAGGCCCGTGCCGCCGCCGCCCTCAACCACGCAAACATCGCGACCGTCTACGAGATCGACGAGGTAGCCCTGTCAACGGACAGCGGTGTCCCGACGTCAGGAGGGGTCTCGTCAGGTTTGGCAAGCGCTGTGGCTGAGACGCGCCTCTTCATCGCGATGGAGTACGTCGAAGGAGAGTCCCTGGCGGAGCACATCGCCCGCGGCCCCCTCCCGCTGAAGGAAGTCAAGTCGATTGGATCACAGATCGCGAGCGGCCTGGATGCCGCTCACGTCAAGGGCATCGTGCACCGGGACATCAAGTCGAACAACGTGATGCTGACAATGGACGGACAGGCGAAGATCCTGGACTTCGGCCTCGCGAAAACGTCGGCCTCGACGAGGCTGACAAATCTCGGATCCACGCTAGGGACCATCGCCTACATGAGTCCCGAACAGGCCCGTGGCGAAGAGCTCGACGCGCGAACGGACGTCTGGAGTCTGGGCGCGGTGCTCTACGAGATGATCACAGGACGGCTGCCCTTCCCGGGCGACTATGAACAGGCGGTGGTCTACTCGATCCTGAACGGCGAGCCGGAGCCGCCGACGGCGCTGCGCACCGGCGTACCCATGGAGCTGGAGCGGATCGTCGCGAAATGCCTCGCCAAGGACGCGGCGAGGCGCTACCAGCACGCGGACGAAATCGCCGTCGACCTCGAAGGAGTGGACGTCCGGCCTTCCGGGCTCTCGACGATCTCACCCGCCGTGGCTGCACCGCTCGGGCCTCGGCCCCGGTCCGCGAGCCTGCCGATTGTGGCGATCGTAGCCGTTGTCGCGGCGGCCGCTGGAGCCCTCGCTGCGACTCTGGTGAAACCAGAGACGGATGAACCCCGCGTCAGCCGGCAACACCTGCTCGTCGATGAGGCGTGGCCATGGCTTCCCGCTCTGTCTCCCGACGGCCGTCTGCTTGCCTACCGCGGAAACGACGCCGGTAGCAACGTGGCCGGACTCTATGTCTATGATTTCGAGAAAGGAGAGGTAGCTACCGTGGCTGATGAAGCGCCAGGTATGATAAGATTCTCTCCTGATGGATCGAAAGTAGCGTTCTACTCGTCAGGTCGGATTGTCACTGTTCCTCCCGGGGGCGGATCGCCGGCGGTCGTGGTGCCCGAAGGTGCTTCATGGGCTTTTGCCTGGGGAGCCAACGGCGACCTGTACTACAGTAGGAGCGGTTTCCAGGAGGTTGTGCACATTAACGCAGCCGCCGCCAGCCGGCGTACGGTCATGGCGATGGATTCTCTGCGTGGTGAAGTCGCCGTGTACCCGTATCAAATGCTTCCGGGAGACAGGTACCTGCTGGCCGGTGTTACGCGCGGGTCTCCGGAACGTGACGATCTCGTGGCGATCGACGTCAAGACGGGCACCGCGACGGACCTGGTACCCGAAGCGGGATGGGGTGCTCTCTACGCGCCGACCGGGCATCTCGCATACGTCACAGGTAATTCGGGCCCCCTCTATGTGCGCGCATTCGATCCCGAGGAGCTCAAGGTGCTGGGGCCTCCGGTTCACGCGAGTCCCACGGTATGGGCGCAGGCCTGGACGTTCGCCCCGTCAGGCCGGTTTGCGAATGTACTGGGATCGGAACCCCGAGAGCATCTGCTTCAAGTCGCCTTGGACCCGCGGGGTACCCCGCTGCCGGTGGACACGTTGGATTTCGGGGTGTTCCGGGTCAGCCCGTCGGGCCGGTACATAGCATTGACCTCCTATTCAGCCGGGAAGTCTTCTCTGTTCATCCATGACGACGTGTTGTCCACGCAGCTGCAACTGGCCTATGAAGCTGTGGACCATGGCACACCCGCCTGGTCTCCGGACGAGAACCGCCTGGTGTACTCCGCAAAGCTGGAGACGACGAATCGGATCTACGTGAGCCGGGCGGACGGATCGGGTTCGCCCGACCTCCTGGTGCGAAGCAAGAACCACGCTTCGCATCCAGACTGGTCTCCGGACGGACGAAAAGTTATGTTCCAAACCGAGGGTGATCTCTGGCTCTACTCGTTCGCGGACAGCACGGCTCGTCGCATGGCTCCGCGCATAAACGAGACAGGGGGCCAGTACCGGCCGCGGTTCTCGCCGGACGGCAGCTACCTGGCGTACATGTCGAACGAAAGCGGAGAGTGGGAAGTGTTCGTCGCCCGCATCGACGGAACGGCGAAGTGGCGCGTCACCTCGGACGCATACGCGGCCGCATGGTCCGACGACCAGGAGCGCCTCTTTGTGGGTAAAGGCTCGGCCATTCACGAGTTCCGCGTAGAGACCGGACCCGGCTTCCGCGTCCTGGCCGAACGCGTTGCCTATTCCTCGGATCGGAAGATAGACTGGTTCGACGTGCGTCCCGGAGACAGAGGCTTCGTCGTATCCGAAGAGATCGAGGAGGAGACCCGGCACTTCGAGATAGTCGACAACTGGTTCCAGTACCTCGAACAGATCGCGCCTCACCCGAACTGATCGGCGGCGCGACCGTCTTACCGTTACGTAGCCCGTCAGCTCCTGAACAGGTAGCTGAGCTTCAGGAAGAAGCCGTCTGAAATGCGGTCGAGGTCACGGAAACGGAAACTGTTCCTTTCGGCCAGGCTGCTGCCGTATCCGAAGAAGAACACCGTCCCCGGATTAGGTCGGTAGGAAAAGAGCCAGTCCAGGCGCAGGTCGTTCCAGCGCTGGCGCACCGCGCGCTCCAGCAACCCCTCCTCCGTTCGAATCAGAATGGGATCCTCGGTACGGGAATTGTCGCGAAGGTCGTCCACCGCGTCGGAGTCGTACTGCCCCACAAAACGCAGGAAGATCGACCGGGTGAGCTGATACTCGATCTTCAGTCTGGGTATGCGCCGTATCCGTACCGTGCTCCGATCGCTCGGCCGTATGTACTGAACGTGCTTGTAGACCACGTCCACGCGCAGACGATCGGTCGGCGTCCATCCCAGCTCTGCGTCAATGATCGCCAGGTCTGCGCTGGCCCACTCCCACCAGTTCACGTCCCGTCCGTAGAAGAGGTACGCATTCCCCGAGAAAGACGAGAAACGAGGCGTCACGATGCTGAGCCCGTAGCTGAGGTCGTGCACGGCAGGCGACCCGGTGAACGCTACAGTGTCGACCGGGGCGCCGCCAGCATCCGTCCGCTCGATGAAATAGTCCTCGTAGAGCTCCGGCGGATAGCCGAACCGCTCGATCAGAACGGAGGGGCCGATGAGCCACCCGCCACGCAAACCGAACTTCGCATTCAGAAATAGCTGCCGGTCCTGACTCGTCCGGGCCGAGACAAAGTCGTCATACTTCCACCGGCCGATCAGGTCGACGCTCGCCGTGAAATACTCGAGCGCCGCTCCCTCCGATCCCCAGATCGTGATCCAAGGCTGGACACTCAGCCCGGCAAGGTCCGTCCGGCTGATGAACCCAGACTCCGCGTTGAAGTCTGCGTGTGTTCCGAAGACACGCGAGTTGAATCCGAACCGGCGACCGGATCTGTTGGCGTACAGCAGCCACATCGGGGCGAAGTCGGCCGGGGATCCGCTGCCGTCTCGCGTGAAGCTCCCGGCGGCCTGGAACGTGACGGAGTACTTCCCGGCCCACACGATCCGGCCGTCGACCGCCGCCACCCGGTTCGTGTGACCGCCGTCGATCTTGTCGGTGTACGCGATGCCGATCGTCGACTGCCCGCGAAGATCTCTCGAGACTCGCAGCGCGTTGAAGAATCGGGGATCCTCGCCGGTAATGGAGGTCGATCGCCGGTCGACTCCCGAGAGAAAGCCTACGTTTGTCTCCGAGACCTTGCCGGTCAACTTCACGGCGGCCAGCGGGTTGACGAGGCGCCGCGAATAGACGATGCGCTGGGGTGTTTCGAAGATCTCGATACCCTCGAGGAAGAACGGCCTCTTCTCCGGAAAGAAGAGGGCCTGCCGGGGATCGTAGGTCACCTTGGCGACGTCCGCCTCCACCTGCGAGAAGTCCGGGTTCAC
>JBFGEP010000125.1:0-4685 GCA_041580055.1 Rhodothermales bacterium
ACCGACGAAGAGCGCGAGTCAGGTCTGAAGAGTGTGGTCCGCGATGGCGTGGCAAGCCAGGCGATGGCCAGCCTCACGGGCAGCGCGATCCTCGTGGCGTTTGCCATCGAGCTCGGCGCGTCGAACGCCGTCATCGGGCTGCTGGCGGCGATCCCGCAGCTGTCGCAGCTCATCCAGCTGCCTTCCGTGGGCCTCGTGAACCGGTTGCGTAACCGGCGATTCGTGAGTGTGGTGGCGTCGAGCATCGGACGGTTTTCCTGGCTCGCGGTTGGACTGGCGCCCTTCGTGTTTTCTCCCGCCGGCGTTCAGGCGGCGCTGGTGACCGGCCTCTTGATCGCCTCCGTCTTCGCGGCCATCTCCAATTGCGGCTGGAACTCGTGGATCCATGAGCTTGTGCCGGCCGACCGGCTCGGCGCCTTCTTCGGGCGTCGGTTCAGCTACGCGACGACGGCGGGTGCCGTGGCCAGCCTGTCCGCCGGACTGTTCCTCGATCACGTTGCGCCCCGCTATCTCGGCGGGCCGCTCGTCGGTTATTCCATCGTGTTCTTTGTCGCCCTGGTTTTCGGGTTTCTGGGCGTGCTCTTCATCTCCCGCATTCCGGAAACACGGTACAGCCCTGAGTCCGCCTCGATCGTCGAGGCGCTGCGCAAGCCGCTGCGCGACGCGAACTTCCGCAACCTGATGCATTTCCTCGCGGCGTGGAACCTCGCGATCTATCTGGCGACTCCGTTCTTCTCGGTCTACATGCTCCGGCGCCTTCAGATGGATCTGACCTGGGTGATCGGGTTGATCGTGCTCGGCCGCATCGTCAACATTTTCTTCCTGCGGCTGTGGGGAAGCTTCTCGGACAGGCTCACCCACAAATCGGTCCTCGCGGTCTCGGCTCCGCTATGCCTGATATGCATTCTCGGGTGGACGTTCACGACCATGCCGGATAAACACGTCCTGACATTTCCGCTGCTCGTCGTCCTGCACGTGCTCATGGGTATCGCAATGGCCGGTATCACACTGGCTTCCGGAAACATCGGCCTCAAGCTGGCGCCGGCCGGCGAGGGTACGAGCTATCTGGCCACGACCAACTTCGTGACCGCTCTGGCAGCCGGTATCGCGCCTCTCATTTCCGGTCGTCTGGTCGACTTCTTCGTCGTGCGCGAGCTGAACTGGACAATTGACTATAAGGGACCGACGGGAGGGGCGACGGTCGATCTGATCAGCTTTCAGGAGTGGGATTTCCTTTTCTTCTTTTCCTTCATGATAGGGCTGTACGCGGTTCACCGGTTGTCGATGGTGGTCGAGAAGGGGGCGGTGAAGGAGAAGATCGTCGTCATCGAGCTGTTCTCTGCTCTGGGCCGGGAGCTGAGGGAGTTCTCGACGGTGGGTCCGATCCGCAACGTCGGCAGCCTGGCGTCGCTGGGGGTGGAGTCGGGTGTGGAATCGGAGCCGTCCGACGAGGCGCCGGGGACCTGAAGGTAGCTAGATCTTACCGTCGACGGACGGCAGGAACACGAGGCCGTCGGCGAGGAAGCTCCCGTCGGAATAGGCCAGATTGCCGACCAGCCCCTCGGAGGACACCGTGCCCGTGAAGTGATACAGTGCGTGACCGCCTGTCTTCTCCACGATGGTGAGGACGAGGTGTCCGTCCTGGTGCGTGCCCTTGATCACGGTGTAGTCCAGGTCATCCGGCGTGTGCGTTCCACAGGCGGTGGGCGCGACCAGTCCGTAGCCAAAAACGGCGAAGTTGTTCTCACGCAGCCGGATCGACAGCTCAGGTTTCGCCGAGCAGTCCGCGCCTGTGTCCAGATACGTCCAACCGCCGTCCAACTCATGCAGCGGTGCGATAGGGTCCGCCGCTTCGGAGTCCGTCTCGTCGAGGCCGAAGTATGTGTGGAGACTGACGGCGTCGGGGGGCGCTCCCGGATCAGCGGTCTCAAGCTCTGACTGGGCGCCTGTACCTACCCGGTCATTCCACGGCTGCAGAAGGCCGAGTGGTCCACCCATGATCAGCAGGACGCCACCGACGGCGGCCAGCCAGACAAAGTTGCTCCACACGTTGCCGCGATGCTGATCTCGCAGCCTGTCGGTGTTCCGGGATTGCTTCATGGGACGGTGGCGGTGGTTGGGCTGGGAAGGCCCTTGCCCGGCGGGGGGTTCAGTATTCTTTATCGCGCTGGAAGACAGTGCGTTAAGGTGAACCGGGGCGACGACGATGAAAATGCGTCGGCGAGGGTGTCTGGCATACCGAGGCAGCGAATCCTACAGGTGACCGTCGGAGGCCGGCTGAAAGACTACACCGTCAGCCACCAGAGCCCCGTCGGGGCCCTCGAGATCGCCCGCAAGTCCTTCAGCTAAGAGATTGCCCTGGAAGCGATACATGGCCTGGCCGTAGATCTTTTCGACGATCGTCAGCACAACTGTGCCGTCCTGCTGTCGGCCCTGCACGATGGTGTACGTCAGGTTGGTTGACGGCTCGGCTTCGCAGGCGCTCCGCGACACCAGTCCGTAACCGTAGATTCGGTCCTCCGACTGCCGCAGCCACATGGACATGCCGGGAGCGTCGCAGTCGACACCGGTGGACCGGATCGACCAGTTCCCGTTCACGGGCACTGCCGCGGCCGGCTCTTCGGTTACACTGAATAGCATGTGGTCGCCGGTCGCGCGGCCGACGTCGCCGAAGTCAAGAACCTCACGCTGGCCTACGATCTCGATTTCCGGCAGGGAGCTGATGCGCGGGGACGTGTCGTTTGCGTCCCGCTCGAAGAGACTCCAGGGGCCGCCGGCCGTAGTGACGAGGAATACGAACGCCGCGATCCAGACGAGTCGGGTGGGGTGGCTGTCACGATTGATGCGGACCATGCTCGGGCGTGCTGTGCGGCGGCGGGTGGCGCAAGTGAGCGAGGAGCACTCGAGGCACCGGGGGTGGGCACCGTAGTAATCGCGGACCAGGCGCGCGGCTTAATGATTGTTTGTTTAAACAAACATATCTGAGTGGCTGTGCCCCAACGCGTAAGGGTTCGGCGATCCGTCGCGACGGCTACGATTCCTCGCGTTCGTACAACACCTTGCCGCCGACGATCGTGTAGACCACCTCGGCGTCCGGAATCTGATCCTCGGGGATCGTCAGAATATCCTTCGAGAGGACGACGATGTCGGCGAGCTTTCCGGGGGTCAGGGACCCCTTGATGTCTTCTT
This sequence comes from Rhodothermales bacterium, assembly GCA_041580055.1. Taxonomy (GTDB): domain Bacteria; phylum Bacteroidota; class Rhodothermia; order Rhodothermales; family JABDKH01; genus JABDKH01. The sequence continues at coordinate 3,190 of JBFGEP010000125.1, forward strand.
CAAAGGCAGCGTACGCGTTGTTGAGCGTGTAGGACTGCAGCGCCCGCTCACGGGTCAGGCGTTGATCAGGAAAGAAGACCGACCCGTCGGCGAGTTTGCGGGAGACGGTCGAGTAGAAGCTGGCGATCGGGTCCACGTCCTCTACCGGTGCATCGGTACCATTGGTCACCACTGCACCCGACTCCCAGAGCGTCTGCCACACGTACGCGCCCTCCTCCGCGCGCTTGGCGCCGAGTCGTTTGTAGACCCACGGCGCGTCGGAGGTGCAGTGGACGCCCTGCATAGAGGCGATCACGCCGAGGCCAGCGAACCGCGGTATATCATCCGGGTGAAGGTGCTGGGCGTGCTCTATCCTCCATCGCGGCTCGCCCGCGCCTTCGGTCCTCTCGAAAGCCCGTTCGAAGATGTCGAGCACTTCGCGGTTGGCGCGATCCCCGATGGCGTGCACGTTGAGCTGATAGTCGTGCTCGACGGCGAGCTCGGCCGAGCGGGCAACGTCTGCAGGATCAGCCGTGTTGAGGCCGCGGCTTGACGGCATGTCCTCGTAAGGTTCTAGCAACCATGCACCGTGCGAGCCGAGGGCCCCGTCGATCGACCACTTTATCGCTCGCACCGTCAGGTGGTCGTTGCCGTAGCCGATCGTGCGATAGCTCGAGAGGTTCTCTTCGAGGTCGGCGTTCGACGAGCGGATCATGACGTACAGACGAACGGGCAGGTTGCCCTCATCCGCGAGTTGCCTGAAAAGGTCGACCATTTCGAACGAGGTGCCCGCGTCCTGGAAGGAGGTAACGCCTTTGGAGAGACTCTCCTCGGCTGCCAGGCGCGCCTGCGTGCGACGCTCTTCCTCCAAATCCTCGGCCGTCATCTGCTCGCGAGCGCGTTCCAGCGCCCGGCCCACCAGGCGCTGTGCGGTTTCGCGCAACAGGCCGGTGGGCTCACCGCGAAGGTCGTGCACGATCTCGCCCCCGCGCGGATCGGGCGTCTCCGCGCTGACGCCACCGAGGCGCATCGCCTCGAGGTTGGCGAACGAGGCGTGCCCGCTGGCGTGTGTCAGGTAGACCGGGTTTTCTGGCGAAACCTCCGTCAGACTGTGATGCGTCGGCACACCGTCGACGGTGCCTTCGGGCACGTCGTCCCACTTCTCCTGATGCCAGCCGCGACCGGTGATCCACTCGCCGGGCTCCGCCTCCGTCGCTGCCTCGCCGACCATCTCGACGATCTCGTCCCAGCTTTTCGCCTGCGCAAGATCCAGAATCATCTTCGCACGGCCTAGGCCCATGTAGTGTCCGTGTCCCTCGATGAAACCGGGTATTGCGAGCCGGCCGTCGAGGTCAATCACCATCGTATTCTCGCCGACGAATGCCGCGATGTCGTCACTGCTTCCGACGGCAGCGATGGTGTCGGCGCGTACGGCGAGCGCCTCGGCCTGCGGCCGGAGCGAGTCGACCGTTACGATGGTGCCGTTCGTCAGGACGAGGTCGGCGACGAACGCTTGC
>JBFGEP010000126.1:0-4622 GCA_041580055.1 Rhodothermales bacterium
AGGGCCGAGTTGTCGCCGGAATCGAAGTCGAGGAAACGCTCGATCTGCGTTCTCAGGCCCGCGACGTTCTTTTCGATCTGATCGCGATCGAGCAGGGTACGCTCCTGGCTCTTGCCGCTGGGGTCTCCGATCATTCCGGTGCCGCCGCCCACGATCGCGATGGGTGTGTGGCCCGCACGCTGCAGCCGCGCCAGCCCCATCAGCGGAAGAAGCGAGCCCACGTGCAGCGAGTCGGCGGTCGGGTCGAAGCCCACGTACACCTTGAGGCGCTCGGTAGCGAGCGCCTGTTCGGCGTCCGGCGTGGCATCGTACACGATGCCTCTCCATCTCAACTCGTCGAATACGTTCATCTGAGGTGGCGAGCTCCGTCTAGACTCGTGAGACGACCGGCCCGGGCCGAGCGGCCGTCATTGACGCAAGATCACTGATAACGTTCCAGCGAGAACTTCTCGCCGAGGTAGCGCTTTCGCACTTCAGGATCGGTGGCCAGCGCCTCGGCCGACCCCTGCTTCAGGATCTTGCCCTCGTAGAGCAGGTAGGCACGGTCGGTGATGGCCAGCGTCTCGTGGACGTTGTGATCGGTGATCAGCACGCCGATGCCCCGGTTCTTGAGTCCGGCCACGATCTCCTGAATGTCTTCGACCGCGATCGGGTCAACGCCCGCGAAAGGCTCGTCGAGCAGGAAGAACTTGGGCTGCGTGGCCATCGCGCGGGCGATTTCGGTTCGGCGCCGCTCACCGCCGGAGAGGGTGTACCCCTTGGCCTCCCGCACCTTCTCGAGCCGAAATTCCTGAATCAGCTCGTCCACGCGCTGCTGGCGCTCCTGGCGCGAGACGTCCTGGTACTCCAGGACGGCGTTCAAATTGTCCTCGACGCTCAGGTGCGTGAATACCGAGGCCTCCTGAGCGAGGTATCCGATTCCCTTGCGGGCCCGGCGATACATCGGCAGGGTCGTGATGTCTTCGCCGTCGAGGAGGATGCGCCCCGAGTTCGGGCGAACGAGGCCGACGATCATGTATAACGTGGTTGTCTTGCCGGCTCCGTTCGGTCCCAGCAGGCCCACGATCTCGCCCTGGCGAACGGCCAGGCTCACGTCGTCGACCACGAGGCGTCGCTTGTACTTCTTGGAGACGCCGGACGCGACCAGCTCGACGCCCGGGTCTCGCCCGCTCAGCGCACGCTGAGCCTCGTCAGGCAGCAGGTCGGTCGGGTAATACAGTCCAGGATGATCGCTCATGGCGAGCTACTTGCGTCTACGGCCGCGTCAGCTTCATCGTCAACATACGACAGCCACTTGCCGGATCGAAAGGCGGCACCCGTCTGTTACATGTCCGGAGTCACCGGCAGGATCCAACTGTCCGGAGGGATGGTGCCGGCGAGCCGCCGGATCGCGCTCGAGGTCCGAGACCGGCTGCTGAATTGACCCACAACCACCCTGTAGGTGAACCTCTGGTCGACGGTAGCCTTCAGGACGTCTACGGGAAGATCGTGGCCGGAGAGCGACGACGCAGTCTCCAGTGCCAGATCCAGCGCTTGCTTTATCGACGGCCGTGATGCGACGACGATCGTGTAGCCTCTCCGACTCACGTCTATCGCACCCGGGGCCCACTGTGCCCTCCCCGTATCAGGCGGGGCCGATGGAACAGGATCTTCACCCAAAGCGGGTCTGGCTTCCTGCTGCGTAACCGGCGGCAGGGGGCGTGGAGGCCGCACCGGCCTGACGTCTGCAAGCGACTTCAGTCGGGATAGCCGCGGGTCAGCCAACATCTCCTGGCGCCGCGGTCGCCGCTCCGGCGCCCACCGAAAACCGGCCAACTGCAGGTCGGAAGGAATCAGGTCCTCCTGATAATACGTCCCCTCTACTCCGTCTTCGACCCGAATCCGCTTCAGCTCGTCGGCCTCCAACTCGAACACGATTCGATCTGCCGACGTGCGAACGGCTCCGTCCGGTCGGCTCTCCTTCTGCAGGTAGTAGACAGCCTCTGCCATGGGCCCGACGATCATGTCCCTTCGATCGTCTGTCTGGAAGAGGCCGAGGAGATTCCGGCCGCTCACCTGATGAATGCGGTCGATGGTGCTGTCGCGATCTGCCAGCATCGTGTTGTTGCGGACCCACAGCGTGTCGATGGAGCCGCCCGTCGACCGAATGATCAGGCTGTCGCCGCTCACCTGTGTGGCTCCGAACCACGCCATCGGACGGCCGAACAGCCGGATGACCTCGGGGCGATCCCCACGATTGTCGGTCACGTAGGCGACCGAGTCGCTAACGGCGGAGGTCTCCGTGTTCCAGATTCGAACGTCGCCTGCTGCGGTGATCAGATCGATGGAATCCGCCGAGGTCGACTCGAGGGTAGCACTCCGCATGACAAGCGTATCCGTCTCCGTCGAGTCGTAGCGGACGCGAAACAGGAACACGTCGTCGCGGATCCTGCGGAGTCCGGCGGGGTCGTCAGTGAACGCCCAGCCACCGACCACGACCGTGCGCGAGGTCGTGTCGGCGTCCGCATCATCCCTCAGGTCGAACGACTCGACATACACGTTGCCCGTCGCGATCGAGATCTCGTCCTCTCTGAGATAGGTCAGGGAGTCCGCCCGAACGTCCGTATCGGTACCGTCGAGGGCGACGTTGCCCGCAAACTCAGCTCGTTTCGCCTCGGACCAGTACGTGCCGGTGTCACTGGTCAGCACCGAGACGCTGTCCACCAGCGTGACGCCGGCATCAAACGTCGTTCGCTTCTCGCTCGTGTAGTAGGTGGCCGACGGTGCCGTTACGTCGACGTCGCCGTCGGTGAGCCTCACGTTGCCGAGTGCTCTGCCTACCTTTGTCGCGCGATTGTAGAGCACGGAACGCGAGCGGAGCGTATCCCCGCGCTCGAATACGATCACGTTGCCCTCGAAGAGGATTTCGTCCCGACGCGGGTACTGCGTCGCCCGATCCGCTCGCAGGACCGTCTCATCCTGTCGGAGCCGTACGTCGCCAATCAGCATGCGCACCTGCTCACCGTTGATCTCCTCGCCCCTCATCTGGTTGGCGCTCAGGTCGACACGCTTCTGGTCTCCCTGAGGCGGACCCGCATCCTGCGCTCGGGCCGCCGACATGCAGGTCGCGAGAACGAGAGCCGCCAGCATGGCAGGCCGGGCACGCGCGTACGGCAGCTTTCCTCTATTCCTCGACATAGACCTGCCCCGTGACGCGTGCAAGGTTGTATCTCGAGAGATCCCGCGTGGCTTCGAGCTCGTAGCCCTGAATATTCTCGTCGGGAGTGAAGATGCGCGCGAAGCCCGGCGCGTAGATCAACTCCGACTCCTCATCCCAGTCGAGGTGCTCCGTCTCAAGTCGCTTGCCGGACTCCGATACGACGACGACTTGACCCGTCGCGCGAAACTGCTGGCTCTGCTCGACATACCGAATCTCGTCGGCTGTTACAGTCGAGGACCTGACACCGGCATCGTCAAAGATCGTGGCGACGACTCGTACGTCTCCCATAGATGAAAGCACGGTCAGCGTGCTGTCCTTGTGGTCGTACTGACGCGTGTACGGCGCCTCGATGACGACAAGAGGAACTGCGTCCTCGCTGACGTAGAATTCGGTACCCCAGCTCTCGTGGGCTGGCTGCTCGTCGAGATCTGACTCGCGCGGCGCGATGGTGGCAGGGCTCCGACGTTCGCACGCCGACAGCAGAAGAAAAAAAAGGGCCGCGACCGTCAGTGTCGCCGTCCGGTGGGGGCGCCATAGTTCCCAAGAGTTCAGCATAAGACCGTCTCGCCCGGCATGGCCAGCCGATAAGATGGTTCTGCGGCGTCGGACGACATTGCCAGCCAGTCTGCGAACTCGGCGCACGTCGTGTCGAGTCCGAGGTCGGCCACCGCGACCGGCCCGTAGACCGCAGCGGCCACGAAGCGCGTCGCATCCGATGTCTTCGTCGACATGGAATCCTTCACCGGGTTCACGATGGGAATGCCGTCGGGATCGTCGGACCCGCCAGCCCGGCAGCCAACGGCCAGGTCCTGCAGACTGATGGTCTGGCCGGCCGTGTTGAACACATATTCCTCGCCGGGCTTTCCGAGCCTGAAGACGAACCGACGTGCGCCCGACGCATCCATATCCCATATCGAGATTGGAAGCAGATACTTCAGGCTAATGAAGTTGCACACGTCCACGGGCCAGTTGACTCTCGGGAAAGCGGTTGGGTCGCCGGCAGCGCGCAGCAGGTATTCGCTGGCGGGCTTGCCGCGGCCGGTGGGCTTGTAGACTCCGTTCCGCAGCATGTTTCGGGCCTCTGCTCGCACCCACTCCAACCGATCCGCCAAACCGGCCGAACGCTCTTCGGTTACCTGAGCCAGCGCCGCGTCCATCCGGTCGCTCGCGAACGCGACATCGATGGCCCGCACAACTACCACGCCGACGACGGTCTTCTCCAGTCGGTTCACAATCTCGATTCCGTGAGGATCATCCCCTGTCGACATTCACATCCGGGCGGTTGGGACTCGTTCGGCGGCGACCTTTGAAAAGTAAGGATCGCAGCGCTTATTATGGGGCCGAACGGCGGCTACATCGCGCGGTCCCACCGGCCCCAAAAGCTGCGATGCCGACACCGGAAAGGCCGATTTCCCCACCTTTA
>JBFGEP010000127.1:0-4586 GCA_041580055.1 Rhodothermales bacterium
GAATGCCCGAAACTTCTCCCAGTGCGACTCCCTCCTGCTGGGCGACAAGTGTGGTGCCCACACGTTCCCCTACATCGAAATCAAGAACCCGACAGGCCAGGTCGAGCACGAAGCGACGACGTCCAAGGTTGGCGAAGATCAGATTTTCTACTGCAACCAGAGAGGAATCGGCGAAGCTGAGGCTGTCAAGCTGATCGTCAACGGTTTCTGCAAGGAGATTCTTGCGGAGCTTCCGATGGAGTTCGCGGTCGAGGCGCAGAAGCTGCTCGCCATCGAACTGGAAGGAAGCGTCGGATAGAACGAGATCAGAAACACATCAGACTGTAATGCTTGAGATAAAGAACCTTCACGCATCGATCGAGGGCGCGGAGATACTGAAAGGCATTGACCTGTTGTTCGGCGCCGGCGAGGTCCACGCGATCATGGGACCCAACGGCTCCGGCAAGAGCACGCTGGCCTCGGTGCTTGCCGGACGCGAGGAATACGAAGTGAGTGCGGGCTCGGTCGAGTACGTCGGCCACGACCTGCTCGACATGGAACCGGACGAGCGCGCGAGGGAGGGTCTTTTTCTCGCCTTCCAGTACCCGGTGGAGCTGCCCGGCGTCAGCATGGCGAATTTCCTCAAAGAGGCGGTCAACTCCGTTCGTGCTCACCAGGGCAAGGAGCCGCTATCAGCCGTAGACATGCTCAAGATGATGCGTGAAAAGGCGGCCCTCGTGGAGTTGAACCCGGACCTCAAGAAGAGGTCGGTCAACGAAGGCTTCTCCGGCGGCGAGAAGAAGCGAAACGAGATCTTCCAGCTCGCTATGCTGGACCCCCGACTTGCGATTCTCGATGAGACGGACTCGGGACTGGACATCGACGCGCTGAAGATCGTGGCGAACGGTGTCAACCAGCTCAGATCGCCCGACCGCTCGTTTCTCGTAATTACCCACTACCAGCGCCTGCTGAACTATATCGTCCCGGACTATGTCCACGTGCTGGTGGACGGCCGTATCGTGAGATCGGGCGACAAGGACCTGGCGTTGCGGCTCGAGGCAGAAGGCTACGACTGGGTCAGGGAGGACTCCGGCGAGCCGACTCTCGCCTGATCGGAATAAGGATTACTCATAGTCGACACGATGGCAGTTGTGGACACCGCGGTGACAGGCGATACGCTGGAGGCGAGAATCGCGACCGCCTTCGAAGAGAACATTGCCCGTTCGAACGGAAGCAATGAATGGCTGGCCGGGGTAAGGCGAGATGCCTTTGCCCGCTTCCAGGACATGGGCTTTCCGGCCGCACGGGACGAGGCCTGGAAGTACACCAACATCGGTAAGGTGCTCGCCCGGCCCTTCAACGCGGTCACGGGCGCGCCGGCCGCGGAGCTGCGGAAGGCCGAGATTGGCCGGTTCAGCATCGCGGATCTCGACGCGGACATTGCCGTCCTCGTTGACGGCGTCTTCCGACGTGATCTATCGGACATTCAGAACGGGGCCATCAGCGTCCAGCCTCTCGAAGAGGCCATGAACGACGGTGGCGCCGTCCGGCACCTGACCCGCTACGCCAATCCGGATACCGACAGCTTTCTTGCGCTGAACACCTCCTTTCTCGGGTCGGGGATCGCGTTGCGGAAGACGAGCGCCGCTCCGGCACGGCCCGTTCACATTATAAATATCGCCACCGGCGGCGACCGCCTCGTGCAGCCGCGAATTCTCATCGTAGCCGAACCCGGGCGGGAGATGACGGTCATCGAGACATGCCACATCGTGGGCTCGGGAGACGTCCTGGTCAATGCGGACGCCGAGGCCTTCGTCGGATCTCGGGCCCGACTGGATTACTACCGGATTCAGGATGCAGGGTCTTCCTACTCGGCCATCAATAACGCCTACATCTACCAGGAAGCAGAGAGTCACGCGTCGTGCACGACGGCGACGCTCTCGGGCAACGTGATTCGCAACAACGTAGTGATGCACCCTGACGGAGAGCACTGCGAATCACACCTGTTCGGGATTTTTGTGGGTCAAGACAGCCTCCACATCGACAACCACACGCTGGTGGACCACGCCAAACCGAATTGCTTCAGCAATGAGCTTTACAAGGGGGTGCTGGACGACGAGTCGACCGGGGTGTTCAACGGCCGGGTTCTCGTCCGAAGGGACGCACAGAAGACAAACGCCTATCAGTCGAACAAGAGCATCATCCTGAGCGACCACGCCACGATGAATGCAAAGCCCGAGCTCGAGATCTACGCGGACGACGTGAAGTGCAGTCACGGCGCCACCACCGGCCGGCTGGATGCCGAAGCGCTCTTCTACCTTCGGTCGAGAGGACTCACACGGGATCAGGCCAACACCATGCTGCTTCTCGCATTCGTCCGGGACGTTGTGGAAAACATCCGTCTGGATGAAGTGCGGGCGACGATCGATCGTCTGCTGGAGGTGCGACTGTCCGGCAGATCGTCGGGCGCTTGAAAATCGGACCGGGCCCATGAGCGAGGTAATCGAACACAGCAAGGATCTGCAACTCGACGTCGACAGCATAAGAGGCGACTTTCCCGCGCTGAAGTCGAAGGTCTACGATCGGACGCTCGTCTATCTCGATAACGCAGCGACGACGCAAAAACCCCGCGCGGTCATCGACCGCATCGTTCGCTTCTACGAGGCGGAGAACAGCAACGTCCACCGTGGCGTGCATCGCCTGAGCCAGCTGGCTACCGATGCCTACGAAGGCGTCCGGCAGTCCGTCCGGAGATTCATCAACGCCGGCGACCCTCGGGAGATCATCTTCACGCGGGGCACGACTGACGCTATAAACGTGGTGGCTGCCGGTTTCGGACGCCACCTGCAGGCCGGCGACGAGATCGTCGTCTCGGAAATGGAGCACCACTCCAACATCGTGCCCTGGCAGATGGTCGCAGAACGCGCTGGGGCCTCGCTCAAGGTCGTGCCCGTGACCGACGCGGGCGAGCTCGCAATCGAAGAGTACCGGCGACTCCTTTCCGACCGCACGAGCATCGTCGCGCTCTGCCACACGTCCAACGCCCTCGGCACGCAGAACCCTGCGAAGGAGCTAGTACGGATCGCACACGACCGCGGGATTCCGGTGCTGCTCGATGCGGCACAGGCACTGCCCCATGGACCCGTCGACGTCGCGGATCTCGGCTGTGACTTCCTGTGCTTCTCAGGTCACAAGATGTTCGGGCCAACGGGCACCGGCGTCCTGTACGGAAAGCTCGACCAACTCGAATCGCTCCCGCCGTACCAGGGCGGCGGCGACATGATAGATGAGGTCTCGTTCAGCGGGACGACCTACGACGAGCTGCCGCACCGCCTCGAAGCCGGAACCCCGAACGTGGCCGGAATCGTCGGCCTGGGTGCGGCCATCGAATACCTCGAGGGGATCGGGCCGGAAGCGATCCGAGAGTACGAGTCCGAGCTCACCCGCTACGCCATGAAATGCGTCGGCAGCATCGATGGAGTGACGATCGTCGGCACTGCTCCCGACAAGGCGCCGGTAATCTCATTCGTGGTCGACGGGGTCCATGCCTACGACGGAGGTTCTGTGCTCGACAGACTCGGTATCGCCGTCCGGACCGGCCACCATTGCACGCAGCCACTGATGAAGCGATTTGGGATCCCGGGCACGATCCGCGCCTCATTCGCTTTCTACAACACGTTTTCCGAAGTGGACGCGCTCGTCGAGGGTATCGCGAAGGTCAGGCAGGTGTTTCGGAATGGGTGACACGACGACTGTTCAGGAGCGGGCGGACCGTATCGTCGCGGACTTTGAGCTGTTCGATGACTGGATGGGCCGCTACGAGTATCTGATCGAGCTCGGGAGCGCGCTCCCTCCTCTGGATGGAGCCTACAAGACGGACGAATACAGAGTCCGCGGATGTCAGTCGCAGGTCTGGCTGAAGCCGGAATACAGGGACGGACGGATGTTCTTCACCGCCGACAGTGACGCCATGATCACCAGGGGACTGGTCGCTCTGCTCATCCGCGTGCTGGACGGACTGACCCCGCAGGAGATCGTGGACGCGCCCATGGACTTCCTCTCGAGGATCGGCATGCAGGAGCACCTGTCGTCGACTCGAAAGAATGGGCTGGCGTCGATGGTGTCGCGAATCAAGGACTTCGCCGCGGGGTTGACCCAGGATGCCTGACGCCGGAGCTGAAAATACTAACCCTGTTGAGGGATCGGCCACCGTGAAGGAAGCCGACGTCGTTGAGACGCTCCGATCGATCTATGATCCGGAGATTCCGGTCAACATCTACGACCTCGGTCTGATCTACGAAATCGTGGTCCATCCCGACGACAGTGTGCTTATTCGGATGACGCTGACAGCCCCCAACTGTCCTGTAGCCGACATACTCCCTGCGCAGGTCGAGGCACGCGTACGGGCGATGGACGGAGTGACTGACGTGCGTGTCATACTGACGTTCGACCCTCCATACACGATGGAGATGATGTCGGAGGAAGCCCGCCTGGAGCTCGGTTTGCTTTAGCTACCAGCCGCCAGAGGCTCCTCCCCCGCCGAACGAGCCTCCGCCCCCGCTGAAGCCACCGCCGAACCCGCCCCCGCCAGAGAAGCCTCCCCCACC
>JBFGEP010000128.1:0-4575 GCA_041580055.1 Rhodothermales bacterium
CAAACCAAAAATACAAATCAACCGTCAACCCGTCGCGGAGGTAGTCCTTGCTCACGTTGTCGGGGTCTCCGGGACTGTCGTCTATCGCCCCCGAGTACACGAGGGTGCCGGCCGAGTCGAACACGAACGCCTGCGGAGTTCTCGTTGCGCCGAACGCCCGGGCGACCTTTGAGTCCGGGTCCGCGAGGTAGGGAATGGTCAGGCCCTTCTCCGCTGCGTACTGGGCGGACGCGGGGGCCGCCTCGGCCGGAAATGCTGCCGAATCGTTAGAATTTATTAGAAGTATTACTTTGCCCGGTCCCGATAATTCACTGCCCAACAGTTTTATACGATCCTCATACCTTCCAGTCCAGGGACATTTGTTACCCCAGAACAGGACGGCCGTATAGGTCGCGCCACGGCGGGCGCCGAGCGTCGTGGCATTCCCTGAGCCGTCCGTCAGACGGGCGTCCAGAGCCGGCATCGGGCTGCCCAGAGGTATCGCCGAGTCCTGCGCGCGGACGTCCCCGAAGCCGAACACCGTCATCGCCGCCAGGACGGTGAGGATGCGTAAGCGTAGATTCATTGCCAGATCCGCGGTAAGTGCGTAGGATGACAGCTTGACGTTCAAACCGCAAAGGTGAACCGCTGTTTCGCGCTGTGGCACCGATCTGGACGTGAGAGACGCGGGTCCGGGCTACCCGGTCAGGCCGACTTGCGGTACAGGGTCTCGTTGTCGAGCCCGTCGTACAGCTCATCCTCATCGACCTCGATCTCGACCCGGTCGGCCATTACCTGGCTGAGCAGATTCAGCAGTTCCGTTCTGCGGTACGGCTTCCCGAGGAAGTAGTCGAATCCGTCGGCAAGCACCTGCTCCCGATCCGTGCGGCGACCCTGTTCTGCGAGCGCCACAAACGGAATCTGCTTGTACGACCGCCTGCCCCGGATCTTCTCCACGACATCGACCACCGCGCGGTAGCCGGAGAGCCCCAGATCCACGACAACGACGTCATACTGGGACCGCCGCGACTGGCGGTACAACGTCTCGATGTCCTCAGCGATGTCGATCTGGAAGTAGTCCTGAAGTACGTAGCCCACCATCATGTGGACGTCCACCGAGTCGTCGGCCAGCAGCAGGCGGGGTCGTGAGACGTCACCCCTGCGAGTCATGGGGAAGGCTCTCGGTAGAGTAACAGAGAACATGCTCCCCTCTTTGTCGCTCTCCATCGTAATGGAGCCGTTCATGAGCTCAACGAGCCTTTTCGTGATGCCCAGACCGATGCCGGCGCCACGAGACGCATGGCTGATGTCCGAGTCGTCGAATCCCAGGCCGTCGAGATCATTAGGCACAAGGCCGGCGTCAATGCCGATGCCCGTGTCGAGCACGCGAACGTTGATGACCTCATCGTCCTCGTCGATCTCGACGATCACTCCCCCGGCATCCGTGTACTTGATCGAGTTGTCGACCAGGCTCTGCACGACGCGCGTCAGACACGCCTGGTCCGCTCGCGTCAGCAGCTCAGCCTCGGTCGACTCAATCTTGAGGAATAGGCCCTTCTCTTCCGCGTTCGGACGCGACTCGGAAATGATCTGTTTGACCTCGTCCACGATGTTCAGCACCTGCGGATTGAGGTCGAACTCGTTGTTGCTGAGACCGGCAAGGTCGAGCACGGCGTTCAGCGTGTTCATGAGACGTCGGCCGTTCCGCTCGATGAGACCCACGAACTCACGCTGGTCATCCGTGACCTCGCCCTGCAAAATCTCCGCGAAGCCAATGATACCCGTGATCGGCTTGCGAAACTCCTGGTTGATGTTCTCCAGGAACGCCTCTTTGAGGTGCCCCACCTTCTCGACTTCGCCCTGCGCCTCGTCCAGCTTCATCCGGCTGGCCCTCAGTTCAGTGATGTCCAGTCCGTAGGTCGCAACGGCCGCCGCTTCCGGGTCCGATGCCATGACGATGGGGACATAGGAGCGGACGTAGTATCGGGTCTCTCCCCGCAGCTCGATCTCTTCCTCAAAGCTGATGGGGCCCTCGCCGGCCAGCGCACGCTTGCGGTGCGCGCGCCGCCGAAGGGCAATGTCGGTCGAGACGCCGAGCTTGCGGCAGAGCTCGAGGTCCGACTTGCCCACGAGCCAGTCCATTGAAATCTGCCCGAAACCGATCTGGTCGTTGGCGAACACGTACTTGCCGGACGGTGTGAGGACGGCCACCTCCATCGGCACGCCGTTCAGGAGTTGCTCGTGGAATTGCTTGAACTCGGCTACGGCAGCGAGGTGTTTCGAGATATCGTGCAACGTGACGATGAAGAAGTCCTTGCGCCCGAACCTCATCCGTGTCAGGACAACCTCGATGTCGATGTCACCGACCTCCTCGTTCCAGAGAGCCGCCGAGAATGACTCCACGGAGCCAGTCCTGAGGCTCGAGCCCAGGCTTACCAGATCGTCTGCTTCGCCCAGTTTCAGGAACTGCTTCAGCCGCCGGAACCGAATCTGCGTCCTCGACTGCTTAAGAAGCTTACAGGCCGCGCGGTTCGCATCGATGATCTTGAGATTGGCATCTGCGAGCAGCGTGGGCGTACCGACCTGCTCGAAGATGGCGCGGAATTGTCGCTCCCTCGAGCGAAGGCTACCCCTGACCCGCTTCAGCAGAGACATCAGGAGATATGCGATCAGCCCGACGGCCGCTCCGCCGGCCCACGGATACAGCGGCGGAGGTATCAGCACATTCTCGAAGTCAGAGTCGGACCGCGTGTAAAGCTGGTACGAGAACGGGTCGTCGTGTCGATAATGGTCGACCACGCCTGTGACGCGCACGTAGCGCCCCCTGCCCGCCGTCCACGCCACGGATCTGGGGCTGCGGTTGTCGATCCGGACGACGATCGGACCCGCTTTCCTGTTCACCAGCAGGTAGGTGCCGTCCGAGTCCGCGGCTTTGCTCACGACACGCCCGCCGACTGTCACGATCCGCCCTACCAGCGGCGTCAGGTTCGGCTCGCCGGCTCGCGGCCGGATTGACGGCAGGATCGTCCGGTTGGTGGCAAGCACCTCGACCGATTCGACGTCCACGGCCAGGTTTCGGCCTTCACGGACCACTCTACCTGAGACCTTTATGCTGTCTCCGTAGATCATCTCGCCGACGCCGCGGTCGTCGTCGAGGCGAATGCCCCCGGAAGCGTCCTGCAGATAGGCCGAGGTGAAACGGGGCATCATCATCTCTCCGAGGCTGACGCGCCCCAGGAGGGTGACGTATTCGCCTACGCGGTCGGCGACGCCGTCGCCGTCGTAGTCTTTCGCGAGATCGGCAACTACAACTGTGTTGCCGTCAATGGGCTGCTGCGCATGGAGTTGCACCGAGAGGAACGCAGACAGTATTGCGATAGCGGCTAACGGCGAGAGGTGTCGGATTCTGCGCACGTTGAGGTCCGGCTGTGGCAGGAGCCTCGAGTCGAGCCCTGCCTGGAGGTTCTGATAGCATGCGGATGTCCGTCGTGGTATCGGCGAGGCCGCCCGAAACTTGAGCTGTCCGCATCCGCGCGAACCTCAGATCGCAGCACGTCGGAGGCGATCTACCATGAACCGGTTGAGCAGCACCAGTGCTCCCAGGACCGTGCCCCACTGCACCAGGCAGGTCATCACGCTGTAGTAGTCGAACGGATTGTACCAGCTGTCCGGGGCGTAGACGGCCGCTGCCTGGTACAGCCACCATCCCAGCAGAACGATCGCCTGGAGAGGCACGACCACCGTAATCAGAATGTCCCAACCTCTCGTGACCTTCCAGTCACCCTCCAGCGACTCAATGACCTCCGATCGGAAGGCCGACGCCCCATAGCGAATTACGGCGAACGCGACAAACGCGCCCGAAATCATGAGTCCGACGCCCCAGACGAAGTCCTGGTTACCCAGGAAGTCGAGGTTGACGGCGGACGGGATGCCCAGTACAAAGCCGGCGACGCCTACGAAAAGAATCGCCCGGCTCCTAACCAGACCGGAGTCCACAAAGACGCGGGTTGCCAGCTCGATCATCGAGATCAGCGAGCTGAACGCCGCGAACGAAAGGCCCAGAAAGAAGAGTATCGCGAGAGACCCGCCGGCCGGCATCCGGGCAAAAAGCTGCGGCATCCAGATGAAGGTGAGTCCGGTCGACGCGGGCCCGCTGGACTTCATGATGTCGAGCACGTCCGCCCGCGCCATCTCGCTTCCAAGGACCGCGAACACGGTGCCGAAGATGGTGATGGCCGCGGCCAGCGACACGAGGTTGTTTCCGATGCCGGTGATGAACGCGTTCTTGACCACCCCGTGCCTCGCCTGCATGTAGGCGCCGTACGTCAGGATAAGCCCCCAGCCGGCACCGGTGTCCCAGGCGTTCTGCGTCAACGCCTCCAGCCATATGCGCGGCCGCATCAGCGTAGACCAGTCGGGCGTGAACAGGAACGCGACGCCCTCCCCAGAACCCGGCAGCATGATCGAGCGAACGAGCGAGACTACGACAATCAGCAGCAGGGTCGGTATCAGTACCTTGTTCACGCGCTCGATGGAGCGCACGCCCTTCCAGACGGCAAGCATTGCCAGACTCATCGCGATGCCATGGAACATCAC
>JBFGEP010000129.1:0-4547 GCA_041580055.1 Rhodothermales bacterium
CGCCTGTCATTGCAGGCGCTGAAGGGTACCATGGCCGAAACGTGCAAGCTCACGTCCATGGTGATGTTTCTTCTGATCGGCTCCACGGCATTTGCCCTCATCTTCCGCGGCCTGAATGGCGATCTCTGGATCGAAGGCATCCTGACGAACCTGCCAGGCGGTATCATCGGACTGCTGGTGGTGGCAAACATCTCGATCTTCGTCCTTGGCTTCTTTATCGATTTTTTCGAGATCGCGTTCATCATTATTCCGCTGCTGGCACCCGCAGCGTCACTGCTCGGCGTAGACCTCGTCTGGTTTGGGGTCATGGTCGGGATGAACCTTCAGACGTCTTTTCTGACTCCGCCGTTTGGATTCGCCTTGTTTTATCTGCGGGGCGTTGCCCCGCCGGAGGTAACCACGGCACAGATTTACCGGGGAGCACTGCCCTTCATTGGTATTCAGCTCGTCGGTCTGCTCCTTATCATCCTCTATCCACAGCTCGTCAACTGGGCCTACTGAGGTCCGCACCCGTATTGCGATTCTCGCCGGCGGTTCGGTACTTGAGCCAGCCAATTCGGTCCCCAAATGACGTCTCAGGAAGAGCATAGTCTGGAACGACGCATCGAGGAGCTCGAGCGAAGAGTCCGGTTGCTCGAGACGCAACGGCCCGCGGCACCTCCCGGGCCGCGGCATGAAGGACCGCGCACAACGCGACCGGAGAGGCGTCCCCGATCCACCGCTCGCTCCGATGCCGCCTCCTCGATCCGCAAAGCGCTTCGGAGCGAAGACCTGATCAACAAGGTCGGGATACTGCTTCTCCTCATCGGCATGGCATTCCTCTACAAATGGGGCATCGATCGCGGATGGATCACGCCGACCGTGCGCGTGATCTTCGGCTTCGTGCTGGGCGCAGGACTTATCGTCTTCGGCAGCAGGATCCGAAGCCGTCGCGTCCGCTACGGCCAGGTCCTGATAGGCGGCGGGATCGCAACGCTCTACATCACGCTGTTCTCTGCATTCCAGCTATACTCGCTGCTCACGTATCCTGTCGCCTTCACGCTCATGACGGGTGTTACGGCCGTGTCGTACGGCCTTTCCCTGAGGCAGTCGGATGTGGCCCTGGCCATCATCGCAACCGGTGGCGGTCTCGGCACACCCTTCATACTCTTCGAGGGGCCCACCTCGATTCTGTGGCTCGTCGTCTACACGGTGGTGATCTCGGCGTGCGCAACCGCGATCTACTTCGAGAAAGGCTGGCGCTCGCTGCTGCTGGTCACGGCGATCGGCTCCTGGTCGGTCATGTCGTACGCGTGGTCCGAGATCGTATCGATAGGTTTTGTGCCGCTCGCGGATCGCGCGGTGTATCAGCTGGGAGTGCTGCTCCTGCTGGTGCTTTTCGGCTTCGTGCCCGCGGTCAGGGACCTGGCGTCCGGGCGCCGACCCGACAGATGGCCCACGCCACCAGTACGCCGGTTTCTCGGTGGGGCGCTGATCCGGCATCCGTCGCTCTGGTTGTCGGTCGTCGCACCGCTGATTTCGCTGGCCCTGTCGCACCGGGTCTGGGACCTGTCCGACACCACATGGGGTGCGATTGAGGTCGTCGTCGCCACTGCCTACTGGGCCGTACACCTGTACGTCAAGACAACGACCGACTCTCGGCTCGCCTCGAGCTACAGTGTAGCGTCCGCACTCATTCTGGCGGTGTCGTGGTTTCACCTGTTCGAGAATGAGTCTCTGTGGCTTCTCGCGCTCGCAGTCGAGGCCACCGCAATCCACGTGGCGACGTACGTGTCTCCGGACCGCGCGCTGCGGACGGTGGGGCATGCGCTTTTTGGTGCCGCCGCGTTCTGGACGTTCGGCCGCCTGATGGAAGGCACGGACGCTCCGTCGATCTTCTCCGGAACGTCGCTCACACACATCGCCGTGTTCGTCCTCGCGCTCGGATCCAGCGCTCTGGTCCGATCTCACCGTATCTCGAGCGCATACCGAGTTGTGGTCGCTCTCCTTCTCGCCGTCGCCTGGTTCAGTTTCTTTCCTGACGGGACGGACCGCTTCCTGGCACTCTCGCTGCAGGCGACGGCCTTGATCCTGTGGACGCAGTACTTCGAGGATTATGCAGTCCGGATTACAGGTCACTTCCTGTTCGGAGTCGCCCTGCTGGCCATCGACTGGAGACTGACGTCGCTCAACGCCGGCACCCCTCCGCTCTTGAATACGGTCGCTCTTGTGGACCTTGCCGTGATCGTGATCGCCACCGGCTGTTCATTCCTGCTGCTCGAGCGAAACGCGCGCTTGATCTATCGATTCGCGGCCTACGTGGCGTTTCTCGGGTGGTTCTGGAGGGACCTGGCCCCGATCGAGAACGGCCACGCCTTCATCAGCCTGGCGTGGGGCGTCATCGCAGTTGTACTGATCATGATGGGCTGGCGCTCCGGGCGTGATATCGTCAGAATTACCGGTCTCACTACGCTCGGAGCCGTGGTTCTGAAGCTCTTCGTAATCGATCTGGCAGAGCTGGGGGCGGGATGGCGCGTAGTGCTGTTCATCGGCCTCGGGGCCCTGCTTCTTGTTGCCAGCTATCTCTTCCCGAGCATCTGGCGAGGAGACGCCGAGCAGTTGAAAAGCCCCGAGCTTCCCTCCGACCGGGACGCACCTCAGCCGGATGACTGATCCGCAAGACTCGCGAGCGTCTCCGCCTCAATCTCGTGGCCGCCTTCGAAACGGATCACCTCGGCGGACATTTTCCACGACCGAAGCCGCTGCAGGTCGGCTGCTAGCTGTTCCTCGCTGACGTGCCGGTCGTCACGGCCGGCGACGAGCGTCACTCGGCCCTCAATGAGTGAGCGTCTGAATCCGGCTTCATCCAGATCGATGGGAAGCGTCGAACCCCAGACGACGAGGTGACCCACCCGGTTCTGTGATGCCGCCCAGCGACAGGCTGTGTGGCCCCCCTGAGAAAAACCGAGTACGGTCACGTTCGCGGTCTCGAATCGGGCATCGGCCACGACCCTGCTCAGGTATTCGACATAGTCGTCGATCTCTGTTTCGCGGTCCTCAGCGGTCATCCACGACGCACCTACAATTCGGCCCTGCCGGGTGTAGAACCTCGATAGGCCCTCAGCGGCGACGAGAAGTCGTCCGTCGGAGATTGCAGCGAATTCGTCGATGAAGTCCCGGGCAAGCTGGCCGTACCCGTGGAGGAGGAGCCACATCTCAGAGGCGCTCCGATCGCCAAGCTCGAAATACCGTGCGGATCTCGGCGTCTTCAGGCGTCGCATCGACAACTTCAACGTTCGGCAGCCTCCAGAATGTCAGTGACGATAGAGAGGTGGTGATTCGTGTGCACGCGGACGAATCTGACGCCGTCGGTCGCTCTGAGATATCCGAAAAAGGGATGGCGGAACCGTGTCCTCAGCGCATGTACCTCCCCCTGGCTCTCCTTTATGGTTCGCAGGTAGTCCTGATGTTTTGCGACGTACCTCCGGAGATCGACCGCCGTTGTCCCGTCACGGGGTGCAGCCGTCGCCGGAGCTTCGCCGCGCCCTCGCGGAATTCGTCCGGCCCGCAGGAGGGCGACTCCGAGAAGGTTCAGTCTTCCGGTCGTTGGAAAGTCGCCCTGTCCGGCGAGCATGGACAGGATGGAGCCCAGCGCCCAGCGGTTTGCGAGCAGGACGTGCTCTACTTGCTCGGAGACCGACCACCCGGATACGGGGGTTCGCTTCGCCAACACCGACTCCGGCTTTTCCAGGACACGGCTCATCCTCTCATACATCTCCTCGATGTCGGAGATGTCGCGAGCCAGAGTGCCTCGTGCCATGGCCGCCTCTACCGTTCGTCCGGGAACGAGTATCCGGCAAACGCGACCTCCGCACTGCCAAACCACCGGTAGGCTGTTGTCCGAAACGAGTTGAACGAGTCGAAGACCTTTCGGTAGCCGGCGTCCTTACCCGCCTCCGCGTTCATGATCTCAAAAGCCTGCTCGCGGGCCGCGTCCAGGATGTCCGAGGGAAAACGCCGGAGCGTAATGCCTTCGGCGACCAGCCGCTCGAGGGCCGGCGGATTCTGAGCGTCGTACTTCGCCATCATGCGGACGTTCGCCTCGGCTGCCGCCGTCGCCAGCACGGCCTGATACTCCGATGACAGACTGTCCCACGCGTTTCGGTTTACGTAGAACGTCAGCGTAGGCCCCGGCTCCCACCAGCCCGGGTAATAGTAGTTCCTGGCGACCTTGTGGAATCCGAGTTTCTCGTCGTCGTAGGGCCCGACCCACTCCGTCGCGTCGATTGCACCGCGCTCGAGCGCGGGAAAAATCTCCCCGCCGGAAATCAACTGTACGTTGACGCCGAGTCGGTCCATCACCTGGCCACCCAGACCCGGGATGCGCATCTTCAGTCCCCGGAGGTCGTCAAGCGAACCGATCACCCGCCGAAACCAGCCACCCATCTGCACGCCGGTGTTTCCACCCGGCAGGTTCACGATGCTGAAGTCGGCAAACAGGTCCCGCATGATCTCCAGCCCTCCGCCGTAGTAGAGCCATGCGTTCTGCATGCGCGCGGTCAGACCGA
>JBFGEP010000130.1:0-4540 GCA_041580055.1 Rhodothermales bacterium
CGTCCGGCGTGAGCGCTAGGCCGGAGACCTCTGAACTTGAGGGCACGATGTCCAGCGTATCCACATGTCCCGACTCCAGGTCAAGCACGGCAACATTCATGATCGGCGCTCTGCTGTAGAATACCAGCTTTCGGTCATCCGGTGTCCAGATCGGATACGAGCGTCCGTCCGTAGCCTTCACGACCCGACGGACCCGGCCGTGGTCGGAGATCCAGATCCCGCCGTGCTCCTCGAACACGATCCGGTTGCTGTTGTGGGCGTATCGCGGATAGGCACCTCCGTAGTGGACGACGCGATCCTCCCCGGTGGTCACGCTGACCATGCGGATGCCGTCCCGATCGGCAGAGTAGGCGATCGTCTGACCGTCGGGCGACCAGGTGGGGTGTGTCTCGTCGCCATCGCCAGAGGTAAGTCGGACCGAAGTGCCGCTCTCGAGATCCCGGTACCAGATGTCGAGGCTGCCGGCCTCGTCCGACGAATAGGCCAGCCGCTTCCCGTCCGGTGACCACGCCGGCTCCATGCTGACTTCACCGCCGTGGGTGACCTGTGTCGGCACGAGGACCTCCTGCGTCCGCCTCACCTCGTTGAGGTAAAGCAGTGAAACGGCAAAGAGGGCGAGAAGCAGCAGCAGCGTGACCGGCGGTGCTGACACCCGCCGCCTCGTCCGCTGCCAGAGCAGTCGCCAGTCAACCGCCGACGGCGTCTGCATCTCCCGGCGCGCCATACGCAGGTCGGAGGCGACGTCCGCGGCTCGCTGATACCGTCGGTCGGGGGACTTGTCGAGCGTCCTCTGCACGATTGACTCGACCGACGCCGGTACCCCGTCTCTGGCTTTCGAAAGCACCGGAGCCCCGTCGGTCAGGATCGAATACGCGACCACCTGCTCGTACTCTCCGATAAACGGCCGGTACCCCGCGACCATCTCAAAAAGCACCACTCCAAGGGACCAGATATCCGTTCGGTGGTCGACCGGCTCGCGCTGGATCTGCTACGGCGACATGTATGCGATCGTACCCAGCGTGCCGCCGGTGCGCGAGATCTCATCAAGCCCTTCTCCCTTGGCGAGTCCGAAGTCAACGATCTTCACCGTTCCATCGGGCAGCACCATGAGGTTGCCCGGCTTGATGTCGCGGTGGACGACGCCCCTGGCGTGGGCGGCCGCCAATCCGTCAGCGATCTGTGTCGCGATGTCCATCGCGTGCTCGATGCTCAGCGGCGAGTCGGCCAGCAGCTGCTTCAGCGACCGTCCTTCGCAGAACGCCATCGCGATGAAGCTCTGCCCGGCCTCGGTCTCGCCGATCTCATACACCGTGTTGATGTTACGGTGCTCCGTGGCGGCGGCCGTTTGAGCCTCGCGCAAAAAACGCAGGTAGAACTCGCTGTCGCATTCCACCTGCACGCTCAGAAACTTGAGCGCAACGATTCTCTTCAGTCGGGTGTCGACGGCTTTGTACACGACACCCATCGCTCCGTGGCCCAGCTCCTCGAGAATCTCGTAGTGAGATATGACCTGGCCGACGTGCATGGCAAGTCGGAGATAGGGTGACCGGCTTTACCCTAATAAGCCGTTCTGCCCGAAGACTTTCAAGTCTCGTGACACGATTTCGACACGTGGCTTGACAGTTTTTCGCCAGGGCAGAGGTCGTCCGCCGGTCTCACGCGGCGCTCTGGCTCCCGCGATACAGCCACTCGGCGGCCTGCTCCTCGTCCGGCGCGATCTGCATGGCAACCTCGGCGGTCTCCGAAAGGCTTTCAGCGAAACGGCTCAGCAGCGGGTCAGGGTAAGCCACGACCGCGCTGACGCGCGATCCGGGCGGCAGCTCGCTGGCGATGTAGCGCGCGTTCGGGTAGACCTCCGACTCCGAGAGGTCGAGGCTGCAGTTTCGGAGATCGACGAGGTAGCGGCGCACGTCCGTCGCACGACCCTGACACACTGCCTCGTACAACACCCACTGAAGATAGATGAGGTCCACACGGCCGTCGAGGCGGGCCACGACTACCGGCGGCGATCCCGATATGGAGAATGAGTGTGGCACGACCGACCTCCGTCTGGCCCATGAGGAACTTCCTGTCGAGCCGTCGACGCGGGAACCCGCATGCGGAGGTGGGTCCGCGGCGTATCTCGACGGTTCAACGTGGAAAGTATCGGCTGCCGGGGGGCGCAGGCCATCAGGTAAAGACCCCAAAGGCTTCGGGGAAAACCCTGTTTGTCGGTGGGTGGAGATCAGTTACGGATGGCCGAAGGGCACGAAAAACGCCCGGAATGATCGTCTTTCGCAGCTGCGAGGGATCCGGGGCGGCCGGCGAGCCTAGTCGTCAGCCGATGCGAGCCCGGTCCGGATGGCAAAACGGACGAGGCCCGCCGTGTCGTGAATGTCGAGCATCTGCATCACGTTGGTGCGGTGGCTCTCGACCGTCTTCACGCTGACGTGGAGAATCTCCGCGATCTCCCGGTTCCGCTTTCCCTCCGCGATGAGCTGCAGGATCTCGCGCTGCCTCAGTGTGAGCAGCTCGAGCGGGTCGGCGTCGCCGGCGCCGTCGCGAAAGCGGCTCACAAACTCGCGCGCGATGTGCGGTCCGAGGTACACACCGCCGCTGGTCACGGAGCGGATGGCCGCGCGGTATTCTTCGGGTAGCGCGTCCTTCTGCAGGTAGCCCGAGGCGCCGGCCTGCTTCAGGGCGCGCGTCACGTACTGCACGCTGGCATGCACCGAGAGGATGACGACGCGGACCTCCGGCGCATCCCGCTGAAGGATGGCCGAGGCCTCCAGGCCGTTCAGCTCCGGCATCGTGATGTCCATGAACACGACGTCGGGTTTCAGCTTCAGCGCCAGGTCCACCGCCTCCCGCCCGTTCTGAGCTTCGGCTACGACTCTGACGCCGGAGATGCCCTCCAGGAGCTTTCGGACGCCGGCCCTGACCACCGGGTGGTCGTCGGCAAGAATGACGTCAGTCGTCTTTTCGGCCATTGGACTCTACCCTCGCGTGTGCGTCGTCGTCAGGACGGGAAGCTCGATCGCGACGATCGTACCCTCGCCCGGGGAAGACTGAAGGCTGAGAGTGCCCCCTATGAGCCTGACTCTTTCTCCCATGCTGAGCAGTCCGAGGCTGTGCCCTGCGGCGGCCCGTGCATACGCGGCGTCCACGTCGAAGCCTTTCCCGTCGTCTGCGACGGTCAGCGATACTCTGTCAGGCTGCCGCTTCAGGCTGACCGTTATTCGGCGCGCGTCCGCGTGTCGAAGCGCGTTGGTCATCGACTCCTGCGCGACGCGGAAGCAGTTCACCTCAACGTTGTCGCGGAGTCGCGGCATGTCGGGATCCGCGACGAGCGTCACATCGATCTCTGTGTCGAAGGATTCAATGAGCCACTCGAGGGCGGGGACCAGGCCGAAGTCGTCCAGCAGCGACGGCCGCAGGTCGAGGGACAGGCTGCGGATCTGTTCCAGCGCGTCGCCCACAATGTCGATGTGGTGATCCAATGCGTCCGTCGACGACCGGTTGTCCGTCGAATCTCGCGCCTGCTGAAGACTGAGCTTGGCGGCCGTAAGCATCTGGCCGATGTGATCGTGAAGCTCGTTGGCCAGATACCGCCGCTCCGCTTCCTGTGCGTTGACGAGCTGCCGGGAAAGGGTGGTCAGTCGTGCGTTCGTGAGACGCAGCTCGTCCTGCAGCCTCATCCGCTCGATCGCGACTGCGACCGGGTTGGCTATCTCTCGCGCGAGCTCGATCTGGTCGTCGTCGTAGGCGTCCGGCTCGTCGAATACCACGCCCAGGGCCCCGATGTGCTGGCCCTTTACGGTAAGCGGGACCATAAAGAACGATCCGATCCGAACCCGGTCGATGAGCTCCTGCGAGGCGGGGGACTGCCGCGCCAGGATGGCCCCTGCATCCTTAACCAGAAGCGACTCGCCGTTCAGTACCGGATCGAGCACGGATTCGTGTGCTCCGATGTCCATGTATTCCGGACTGTATTCGTGCCGGGAATGGCCGCCGACGCGCCGAAGGTGGCGCCCGTCAAGGTCGCGGATGTAGCAGCCGACGTGGATACACCCGGGAAGATCGAACAGGGGCTTCGTGGCTCTGGCCACGATCTCCTCGACCGAGTCGGATGCGAGTATGGCCGAGTCAATCTCCCGAAGCGTTCTCAGCCGCTGCGTGTAGTTCTTGAGAGCGATCTCGGTCTTCTTCCTCTCGGTGATGTCCTGGATGATCGTGATGGCGCAGGGCTCTCCTTCAATCTCGATCAGTTCCGCCGACAGGAGCGCCGTCTTGGTCTCGCCGGTTCTGTTGTTGAGGCTGACTTCCATCTCCCGAACTCGTCCGTGGGTCTTCAGCTCCCGAACGAATTCCGCTCGGCGATCGGCGCCATCCCAGAGGTCGACGTCCAGCGTTCTGCGGCCGACGGCCTCCGATCGCGAGAAACCACTCATCCGCTCGAAGCCTTCGTTGACATCCAGCAGCTCTCCGCTTTCAAGTGACGTGATGGCCACGAGGTGTGGACTCCCGTGGAAGGCCTTGGCGAACCTCTCCTCGCTTTTCC
>JBFGEP010000131.1:0-4361 GCA_041580055.1 Rhodothermales bacterium
ACGTCATGCGCTCCTCGGACTGGGGCGAGTTCCGGCGCACCGAGCAGTTCCTCCGCATGATGCAGGCAACCAGCCTCGACGAGTGGAAGGACGCGATGCGGATGCGGGGACACACCGAATCGAGCTTCACATACGCGGATGCGGACGGCAACATATTCTACGTGTGGAACGCGGCGATTCCGATATTGACGCACGAGTCTGGTCGCGACACAGTCGCCACGCCGGCGAGTACCTGGTCGGACGTGTGGACCGAGATCGTGCCGTTCGACTCGCTGCCACAACTTCTCAACCCGACGGGCGGCTATATCCACAACGAGAACGACTCGTATCATTACACAAACCTCAACGAGCTCCTGAACGATCCCGATCTCCCGGCGGCGTGGCAGGACAGACGCCTGCGGCTTCGAAGCCAGCTGGCCCTCGAGCTGATCCACGGAGACTCGAAGCTCTCGCTCGAGGACGTCGTCCGGCTCAAGCACTCGCCGAGAATGCTGCTCGCCGATCGGGTGAAAGACGACCTCGTCGCGGCGGTGCGATCGAGCAACCCCGCTCCCGAGATCGCCGCCGCGATCGATCTCGTTGCCGGGTGGGGCAATGCGACCCAGGCCGACGCGCGGGGCGGCGTCTTGTTCTTGAGCTGGTGGCAGGCCTACGCGGAGGGTTCCGGCGAGACGTTTGCCGAGGCCTGGACGGAGGAGCGACCGACGGAAACCCCGCGGGGGCTCGCCGACCCGGCCCGAGCAGTCACGGCTTTTCAACAAGCCGTATCGGACACCGAACGACGGTACGGCAGATGGGATGTGAGCTGGGGAGAGGTCCATCGCATCCGCTGGGGCGATGTGGACGTGCCCGCCTCGGGCTGCTCCGCGTGGTACGGCTGTTTCCGTCACCTCGGTTTTGTCACGGACGACGAAGAGAAACGGGTCGCCTACAGCGGCGATGCGTACATCCTAGCGGTGGAGTTTGGCGAGACCCCTCGGGCGTACACGGTCCTGGTGTTCGGGCAAAGCTCGAAGCCCGACTCGCCGCACATCGATGACCAGACGGCCATGTTCGCACGAGGCGAGATGAAGCCGGTCGCCTTTACGGAGGAGGAGATCGAGGCGCAGCTCGTCCGCGCCTACCGCCCGGGTCAGGTCGGAAAGTAGAGCTGCCAGGCAACCGGACCCGACGAAACCCAGGAGGAATCATGCGCGCAGGCACCCGGTACGCCCTCATTTCGCTCGCCCTTCTCACGGTCACGGCCCCGGCCGCGTTCGGGCAGGGAGAAGCCGAAGCCCAACCCCTGCCACTGCCGGCCGGCGCCTGGTCGCTCTCGTTCTCTCTGCCAAGTGGCGGAGGCGCGAGTCTCGGTGTCTGGAAGCTGATCGGTTCGCGCACCAACCTCGGTCTCGACATCGGGCTCCGTACGGTCTCGACCTCGGACAGACAGCGCTTGGATGACGGGACTCCGATGCAGGAGTTCAACTCGTCGAGCGTGGGGATCGCGATCGAGCCGTCGATCCGCCAGTACATCGCGACCTACCGCACCCTGGCGCCATACATCCACGGCAACCTCCTGTTCTCGTACAGTTCGCTCGACGCAGAAACGGTCAGCCAGCAGGCGACGACCGAACGCACAACGTACGAGTACGGTATCGGGGTCGGGATCGGAGTCGAGTGGGCGCCGCTGGAGCGGTTCAGCATCGGAGGCCATACCGGTGTGCGCTTCAGCTATCAGGACCGCAACAGCGTAGACGCGAGTCCCGTGGGCACCCGGCTTCAATCCGGAAGCGCGACGACCTTTGATACGTTCGTTTCTTCCCTCGTTGTTCAGCTCTACTTCGGAGGCTAACGCCGAACTCCGTCGTTCACGGGCGACGGCGGTGCCCAGGCCGGGTCTCGGAGCGTCCCGGTGGCGTGTGCCGGCAAGCCAACACCCGACGTGTAACCGCTGCGACACATCCGCGACGCCGGCCTGGTTTGGTCGCTTGAGTGCCGCTGCCGGAGGATGCTGTAACTAGTTGGTAGTGAAAGGTGTTACAAAGCACCACTCTCTTCTCCCCGCCGGCGGCACGCTTTCGGCTCAAAACCTTCTCGTAAGAGATAGACCGCGCGCGGAATGTCGCGCGGGAGAGGCATTGGCCACTCTGAGGCAACGAGCGAATGACGGACGCAACGGATGGAAACAGGCGCCGCCGGCACTCCAGCCGCGTGACGCGCCCCGCCGGCGAGGAGCAGAAGCTTCTGGATCTGGCGGAACAAGTGAGCAGCTGGAGTACGCTCCGCGAGGCTGAAGGCCTCCACGGCAGTGGCAACGTCGCCGGTACGTACCCGGTGGTCCCGGACAATCTCGCCGAGACGGGCCTCTCGCAGGGCTACATCGCCGACCTGCTCCTGAAGACACTCCACACCTACGGTTCGCGAACCGGTAAGCAGCTGGCCGAGTCTCTGCGGCTCCCGTACTCGATCGTGGAAGACCCGCTGATGTGGATCAGGAAGCGGCAGCTCGTCGAGGTCCGGGGCTCGAGCGGCCCCAACGCGGCATCCTTCAGCTTCGACCTGACTGAGCAGGGGAGGGCGCGTGCCCGGGAAGTTCTCGAGGGCAACCGTTATGTCGGTCCGGCACCGATCCCAATGCAGCAATACTGGCACTGGGCGCGCACGCAGAGCGCCACCCGAGTCCGGATCTCACGCTCGCAAATCGTCCGAGGTCTGCGAAAGATGGTCCTGGATGACGGATTTGTAGACATGCTCGGCCCGGCAATCAACTCCGGGCGCTCACTGTTTCTCTACGGCGAAGCGGGGAACGGAAAGACCTCGATCGCGGAAGCAGTGGCCGGCATGCTGGGCGGCGCGATCTACGTCCCGTATGCAGTCGAGACGGAAGGGCAGGTAGTCCAGATCTACGACCCGCACTCGCATCGGCAGGCCGAGGCTCCCGCGACGGCAGACTTGAACGGAGACGGGAAGCTGCTCGGTTCTGGCCCGGTGTACGATCAGCGCTTCGTGCGGATCAACCGACCCGCCGTGATCGTGGGCGGCGAGCTCACCCTGGATCAGCTGGAGCTGCAGCGCGACGAGCAGACCGGCATCTACCGCGCTCCGCCACAAGTGAAGGCGAATGGTGGTGTGTTCATTATCGACGACTTCGGGCGGCAGCGGGTGCGTCCCCGTGACCTGCTGAACCGCTGGATGGTGCCGCTGGAGCGCCAGGTGGACCTCCTGGATCTGCCGATCGGGCACAAGCTGGCGATTCCGTTCGAGTGTTTCCTCATCTTCGCCACCAACCTCGACCCGGCGGAACTGGTCGAAGAAGCGTTCCTGCGCAGGATCCGCTACAAGATCCACGTGGATAGTCCGGACAGGGACCAGTTCCGGCGCATCTTCCAGCAGGAGTGCGAGTCGCACGGCCTTCCGTTCACACCCTCGGCCGTCTCCTACATCTACGAGCACTACTACGATAGGGGCCTGGCGGAGGCCCGCGCGTGTCACGCCCGAGACGTCGTGGATCATGTCTCCGACCTCCGTCGGTACTCTGGCGCGGATGTCCCGCTGTCGGACGAGACGCTCGAGGCGGCGTGCCGGTCGTACTTCGTGGATGCGTCGGGCGTCGGCGGATCGGGCCGCGCTTAGCACCAGCCGGGCGGGAGGGAACGCCTTTCCGGAGCACGTGTACAAGCTCCCGACAGATTCAGCACAGGCGGCCGTGCAACTGACTGTGCCGCTTGACACTTCCTTACCTTACCCGTATCATTAGGGCTCCTCGCGCCCAGCCTATGGCTTGGCCGGGGTTTATTTGTGCTATTTGACAAGTTGGTGTGAGTGACGTGCAGGGCCTCAACGGACCATGGGCATCACTTCCCATGGCTCATGAGGAACCAAAGTGAATATGATTCTGAACGCCACCGAGTTTCGGCTCGGGAAACGCGTTCGATGAGCTACAAACTCATGGAGAGTTTGATCCTGGCTCAGAACGAACGCTGGCGGCGTGCCTAACACATGCAAGTCGTGCGAGAAAGTTCCTTCGGGAACGAGTACAGCGGCGGACGGGTGAGTAACACGTGAGCGATCTACCCGACGGCGGGGGACAACCCAGGGAAACTTGGGCTAATACCGCGTACAGCGGAGGGAGTAAAGACCCTCTGTGAAAGCTGGCCTCTCCTTGGAAGCTAGCGCCGTCGGATGAGCTCGCGGCCTATCAGCTTGTTGGTGGGGTAACGGCCTACCAAGGCGATGACGGGTAGCCGGTCTGAGAGGACGATCGGCCACACTGGGACTGAGACACTGCCCAGACTCCTACGGGAGGCTGCAGTCGAGAATCATTGTCAATGAGCGCAAGCTTGAACGTGCGACGCCGCGTGTGGGATGAAGGCCTTCGG
>JBFGEP010000132.1:0-4311 GCA_041580055.1 Rhodothermales bacterium
CTTGACGGCGGCCACGTCCTGCACGGGAAAGGGCAGTACGATCTTGTGGTACAGGAACGCCAGTACGAAGAACCCCGCGAGCACGTAGAACGTGATGGACCACGCGAACGGGATGTTGCCGGAGCGGCCGACGAAGGTGGCGTCAGTGGCCCGGTCGAGCTTCGGGTCAAGCTGGAAAACGACGAACGCTGACGCACGCGTGTTCGTAGGGCGGAACGTCAGCCGGCTGCCTTCGACAATCTGGATACTCTTGTCGCCTGCTTCGCGGCCGAGGTTCACGACGACCTCGTCGGCAGATCCAAGATCGTTCGTGAGGAAGATGCGGGCGACGCCCACATTTCCGGCGCGATCCGACCGAGTGTCCTGCGTCGCGTCTTCGGCCAACAGCCGCCGCAGCGTCCGCTCGAGAGGTCCGGACACGAAGCGGCTCCATAACGACGGTCGGTCGGGCTCTGCGGTGCCCGATACAGCAACATCGGCGCGGTAGAAGCCCTGGCTGGTGTTGTGCTCGCGGACCCGGGCAATTACGGAATCGACTATCGCCCTCGAGACCGGCTGCGAGGCGATCAGGACTTCGGGCGGATCGGCCACGAGCCGAAGCTGAACCGCATCGTCACGCTGGAGGATCGAGTCGAGCAGTGCGGCGTCCGGCTGCGTCATGGACGGGGCTGCCTCACGGGCGCCTACTCTGAGCTCGATCGGGTCGAGGCCCGTCGAGCTCTCGAGATATCCGGCCAAAATGATCAGCAGCCCCTGACCGGTGATCATCGCGATGCGGTAAAACGTGCTTCGGATCCCCACGAACCATGCCTGGTCGTGCGTCGACAGCCCGAGCATGTAGAAGCCGTCGGCGGCGATGTCGTGGGTCGCCGAGCTGAAGGCCAGCAGCCAGAAGAAGGCGAGCGTGTAGCGCAGAAATTCCGGTCCCGGTATCGTCAGGGCGACGCCGGCGAGCCCGGCCCCCACGAGCAGCTGCATCGTGATCGTCCAGAAGCGCTTCGTCCTGATCGTGTCGACGAGCGGGCTCCACAGCGGCTTGATCACCCAGGGCAGGTACAGCCAGCTGGTGTAGAGTGCGATCTCCGTGTTCGAGACACCCAGCCGCTTGTACATGATCACCGACACCAGCATGACGACCACGTACGGGATGCCCTGGCTGAAGTACAGACTGGGCACCCAGAACCACGGATTGCGCTGGGAAGGGCGGGACATTAGCTTGCCGGCGAGATGGGCGGACGTGCAATTTTGTGTGAATGGGCCCGCCCAATCTAGCGATTGATAACCTCTTTCGCGTGAGGGAGTAAAACGTTCTTCTCTTCCACATTCACCCTATCGTGGACATGAACATCGACCGGCTCGACACCCAGGTTCAGGCTCCGAAGAAGGGCAGCAGCGCCGGCGAGCGCGTGCCCGTCCTGATCTACGACGACCCGAAAGAGATCGCCAAGCAGGCGGCGCGCAGAATCCGAACGCTCATCCAGGAGAAGGCTGCGGCGGGAGAGAAGGCCGTGTTGGGCCTCCCCACCGGATCCACACCCATCGGCGTTTACCAGGAGCTCGTGCGCATGCACCATGAGGAGGGGCTCGACTTCTCCAGTGTCATCACCTTCAACCTGGACGAGTACTACCCCATCCAGCCGGACAGCCTGCAGTCGTACCACCGGTTCATGATGGAAAACCTGTTCGACCACATCAACGTCCGGCCGGAGAACATCCATATCCCGCGAGGAGACATAGCGCCGGATGAAGTCGAGCGGCACTGCGTGGAATACGAGCACGCGATACGGAAAGCGGGCGGCATCGACCTGCTGCTGCTGGGCGTGGGCCGGAGCGGCCACATCGGATTCAACGAGCCCGGGTCGGAGATGGGCGACCGAACGAGGCTGATCGTGCTGGACGAGATCACCCGGAAGGACGCCGCGAGCGAGTTTTTTGAGGAGCGGTACGTGCCGCGTGAGGCCATCACGATGGGCGTCGGGACGATTCTCGAAGCCAAGGAGATCATTCTGATCGCCACCGGTGAGCACAAGGCGCCGATCATCCGCCGCGCGGTCGAGGAGCCGCCCACGACCAACGTTTCGGCGACCTTTCTGCAGCTTCATCCGGACGCGACCTTCTACCTCGACCGG
Organism: Rhodothermales bacterium; assembly: GCA_041580055.1. GTDB lineage: Bacteria > Bacteroidota > Rhodothermia > Rhodothermales > JABDKH01 > JABDKH01. The sequence goes on from JBFGEP010000132.1 coordinate 2,130, forward strand.
GCCGCCGCGGGTCACCTCACGCGCGAGCAGACGCCGTGGCTCGTGCGCCAGGTGGAGTGGGACGATCAGCTGGCGAGGCGGGCCGTCATCTGGCTGTCCGAGAAAGTCGGGAAGTCGATTCAGTGGCTGGAGGTTGCCGACTTTCATCAGAACGGACTGCACAGCCTCGTCCACGCCTACTATGGGGGCGTTGACGAGCTCTGCCGATCGACCTTCGAGGACCTGCGCCGCCGCATCTGGTACCGCAAGGATCTGCCCTCCAGTGAGAAGATCATCGTCTTCTCCCCGCATCCAGACGACGACGTCATTTCGATGGGAGGGACGCTCCTCAAGCTGGCACAGAACGGTAACGAACTGACCGTCGCCTACATGACGAACGGGTCGGTCGCCGTCTTCGACGGGGACGTCAACCGTCACCTGCGTTTCCTCGAGATGACGGGCCCGATGTTCGTGGGTGAGGAGGCCGGCAGGCAGATCTCCGAACAGGTGGACAGGATCCAGAAGTTCTTCGAAGAGAAGCAGCCTGCGGCGGTCGATCTCCCCGAGGTACAGGATCTCAAGGCCTACATCCGGTATACCGAGGCGGTGGCCGGCATCGAGGTCGTAGGACTGAATGCCTCAAGCGCCCGCTTCCTCGACATGCCGTTCTACAAGACCGGCCGTGTCAAGAAGGATCCGATCGACGACGATGACGTGCAGATTGTCCTCGATCTCATGGACGAGATTCGCCCGTCACACATCTTCGTGGCCGGCGACCTCTCGGATCCGCACGGTACGCACCGCATGTGCTATTCCGCTATCGAGCAGGCGCTGATCAAGTACAACGACCGGCACTATCCCGGGGCACAGAACGGCACCGACGATCCGAGGCCGACAGTCTGGCTGTACCGGGGTGCGTGGCAGGAGTGGGAGATCGATCGGGCGGACGTCTTCGTGCCGCTGTCGAAGGCGGACCTCGACAAGAAAATCGAGGCGATCTACAAGCACGAGAGCCAGAAAGACCGGGCGCTGTTCCCCGGGGCGTACGACGAACGCGAGTTCTGGCAGCGGGCGCGCGATCGAAACCGAAGCACTGCGGCGGAGCTGGACGATATCGGTCTGCCGGAGTTCTACGCGGCCGAGGCTTTCGTACTAACGAGGGAGATGTAGAGCAGGCGGCCGTCGCTCATGCGACCGAGCGCACCGCCACGCTGAGAGCAACCGTCACGTTGGCGGCGGCGTGGACGATCCACGGTCCGACGATGGAACCGGACTTGATGCGGATCCACCCGACGATCAGCGCACCGACGAACACGATAGGGAGGATGCCCCACATCTCGGGAGCGATCGTAAGGATCATCAGGTGCGGAAGCAGGAAGATCACGGCCTGTATCAGGTTCGCCCAGAGGATCGGTAGCTTGCGGCCCAGGCTTCCGGCGATCAGGCCACGGAAGAGAAATTCTTCGGCAAAGCCTGTCTGGATCACGCCGTAGAGAAGCGCACCGAAGACGGACGACGCGGTGAGCCCGGCGCCGACGAACGACCTGAACGCCGAGCCTTCCACGTCATAGTGGGCGATATCCGGAGGCCAGATCAGGATTCCGGCGACCACGATGAACGCCATTATCAGACAGTACTTGATGTATCGTGCTTCTCCGATCTGCAGCCCTGTCCGTCGGACGATCTCTCCGGCCGGCACCTTCCTCCGCCACTTCAGATATCCGAAGCAGATCCCGAACGGCACCAGTACGAGTACGACCAGGTTCGAGAGCGCGGAGCTCAGCAGCCCCATGGTCTAACCCTCCTGATAGATCTGGATGAGGTTGCCACAGGTGTCGTCGAATACCGCGATAACCGTCGTGCCGACGTCCACGGGGTCCTGGGTAAAGCGCACTCCCTTCTCCTTGAGACGATCGAACTCTGACTGGACGTCTGCCGCGGCGAATGCGGCGGCAGGGATACCTGCCTCGTGCAGAGCTTTCTGGAAGGATACGGCAGGGGCGAATCCGAGCGGCTCGAGGAGCAATTCCGCACCGTCGGGATCTTCGGCGGACACGACGGTCAGCCAGCGGAACTCACCCATCGGAATATCCTGTTTCTTGACGAAGCCCAGGGTTTTCTCGTAAAAGTCCAGGGCGGCGCCCTGGTCGGCGACGGTGACGCTTGTCAGTCTGATTCTCATGATTCGCTAACGTCTGGTTGC
>JBFGEP010000133.1:0-4267 GCA_041580055.1 Rhodothermales bacterium
AAATGCGGCCGCGGTTACTGCACACTAGCTTTAGATCATGAAAAGCCTACAACGATTTCTGGCCGGGACGCTGGCGGTCCTGTTTGCGCTGTTCCTGACCGGCTGCAACGGCCCCAACCTCATCGACCGGTTCGCGAATTTCTGGTCCGGCGGCATCTGCGGGGCCATCATCGTCATCCTCGACATCATCGCTTTGATCGAGGTGTACGGAAGCGAGAATAGAACGACCGGTGACAAAGTTCTCTGGACGATCGTGATCGTCTTCTTCCCGATCGGCGGACTCATTCTGTACTACGTGTTCGGCCGGGAATAGTCGGCGACACGCGTAGTAGTCGGCCGGTCGTCCGTTGGGCGGCCGGCTTTTTTCTTGCCGAAATCTTTTTGCCGTGCGGGTGCAGTGCAAGGCGTTGCGAAACTACCTTTTTGACGACGCCGATCGGCCCCCGCCTCCATGCGAAACCGCCCTGCAATCCTGTCTACCCTCGCCATCCTCCTGCCAGTGATCCTGGCCGGGTGCGCGGGCTCAGCGGATGTTCGGTCCGGCCCGGGTCAGCCGACCACCGTCGTCCTGATCTCTCTCGACGGGTTCCGCTGGGATTACGTCGAGAAGTTCTCGCCCCCTAACCTCTCGGCGATGGCCGAGGCCGGCGTTCGCGCCGAAGGGCTCATTCCTGTTTTCCCGACCAAAACGTTCCCGAACCACTACACCATGGTCACCGGGCTCTACCCGGCGCGCCACGGGATCATCTCCAACGCGATGTATGATCCCGAACGGGATCGGTACTTCAGCCTTCGCGACAGAGGGGCGGTCGAAGACCCGGACTGGTGGGGAGGCGAGCCCATCTGGGTGACCGCCGAGCGGCAGGGAGCTCCGACCGCGACCTACTTCTGGCCGGGATCCGAAGCGCCGATCAAGGGCGTCCGGCCCTCGCACTGGAAGCCGTTCGACAAGAGTGTCCCGGGGACCGAGCGTGTCGCACAGGTGCTGGCCTGGCTGGATCTGCCGCCGGCCAACCGGCCCCGGTTCATCTCGCTGTACTTCTCTGAAGTCGATGACGCGGGACACTGGTACGGACCGGATGATCCGCGCACGGGCGAGGTGGTGCAGCGCCTGGACAGCTACATCGGGCAGCTGATGAACGGCATTGTATCGCGCGGCCTCGTCGGTTCGACCAACATACTGGTCGTCTCCGATCACGGCGTGGCCGCCCGAAGCCCCGACCAGGTCGTCTTCCTCGACGATTACATCGGGCCTGACGATGCCGAGGTTATCGACTGGTCGCCCGTCCTTGCACTCCGCCCCACCGGCATGAGCGCCGACAGCCTTCACGCCCGGCTTGCCGGTGCCCACCCCCATCTGCGGATCTTCCGGCGGGAGGAATTGCCGGACCGCTTCCGGTTGAAGGACAATCCCCGCATCATGCCGATCGTCGGTATCGCCGACGAGGGCTGGTCGATCACCCGGAGGGAGAGATTCAATCCCGATCGATACCGGGGTGGAGATCACGGCTACGACAACGCGTTAAGATCGATGCAGGGTGTCCTGATTGCCCTCGGTCCGGCTTTCGGAGCCGGCGTCCGCGTGCCGCCCATCAGCAGTGTTCACTTGTACGAGCTCATGACCGATATTCTCGATATAGACGCGGCGCCCAACGATGGATCGCTCGCGGCGACAGGTGCGATGCGGACCACGGAGCGACAGAAGAGAGCGAGTATTTCAGATGGATGACCTGATCGGAATCGAGGACGAGGATAACGGACTTTTCGGCGGGGTGTCGGCGCAGAAGCTCATGCTGGGCCTTCTGTTCGTCGTGGCCTTCTTCGTGATCGGTGTGATTCTGAATGAGCTGCGTACGGTTCTGCTCCCGTTTGCCATCGCGCTGCTGCTCTCGAATATCTTCAAGCCCGTCGTCACGTATCTGAAGAGCAAGCGGGTACCGACAATCCTCTCGCTCTTCGCCGTCCTGTTGTCTTTCGCAGTCGTCCTGTTTCTGCTATCGCTGATTCTCTATTCCAGCGTCGAGACCTTCGCGCAGGAGCTCCCGAAGTATCAGGGGCGCGTGACGCGGTCGATTCAGTCGGGCATATTCTCGATCCAGGAGCTGGCGGCCCGGTTCGACGTAACGCTCGAAGGTTTCTGGTGGCGCGACGCGATTCAGCTCTCGTCCATCACCTCAGCGGTCACGAGCGGCATCGGCTCGTTCATCAGCCTCGCCTCCTACACTTTCCTCATCGTGCTTTTCATGCTGTTCATCCTCGCCGAGAGCGGACAGTTTTCGTCGCGGGTCCGGAAGGCATTTCCGAGCGAGCAGGCCACCCACATCGCCGCGATACTCGGCAACATCGACGACCAGGTTCGACAGTACCTTCTGACGAAGACGATGATCAGCCTCGCGACAGGCGCGCTCACGTCGGTGATCCTGTGGATACTGGGCGTCGACTTCGCTCTGCTCTGGGGCTTTATGGCGTTTCTGCTGAACTTCATCCCGAACATCGGTTCGGTGATTGCCACCCTGCTGCCGTTCGGCCTTTCGCTGCTGCAGTTCGAAGCGATGACGACCCCGATCCTCGTTCTGCTGCTACTCGGCGGCGTGCAGGTGACCATGGGCAACGTCGTGGAGCCCAAGGTGATGGCGTTCAGCCTGAACCTGAGCGCACTCGTCATCCTCATCTCTCTCATCTTCTGGGGCTGGCTCTGGGGCATGTGGGGCATGATCCTGGCGGTCCCGTTCACAGCGACTCTCAAGATTGTCTTCGAGAACATCGAGCCGCTGCGCCCCATTTCGGTGCTGATGAGCGGAGCGGAAGACTAGTCCGTTGCGCGGGATGCGGGCGGGTCGTTACTTGGGAGGGTTCGCAACGCGAGGACAATCGACATGGATAACCCTGATATCCTGAACGCGGGTCTCCCGCATTTCGAAATACGACCCGCGGACGACGAATACTCGAAGTACTACCGGCCGTATGTCCGGCTCGTGCCGGAGGCCAACGTCGTCGACTTCCTGATTCAGCAGCTCGCGTCTCTGACCCACCTGCTGCAGGGGGTGAGCGAGGGCGATTCCGGATTCAGGTACGCAGACGGCAAGTGGAGCATCAAGGAGGTCGTCGGTCATCTGTGCGACACCGAGCGCGTATTCGGGTATCGGGCGCTGCGATTCGCCCGCGGTGACAGCCAGCCGCTGCCCGGATTCGAGCAGGACGAGTACGTGGCCGCCGCCCGGTTCGACCGGCGCATCCTCCACAGCCTTACCGAAGAGCTGTACAACCTCCGCAAGGCCAACGTGCGGCTATTCCGAAGCTTCAGCGACGAGGAGCTTTCACGGTGGGGCACTGCGAGCGACGCCCGAGTCACCGTCCGGGCGCTGATCTTCATCACCGCCGGGCACGCGGAACACCACATCGGGATCCTCAAGGAGGAATACCTGGCGGAGATTGCCTGATGGCCGGGACGCGGGAGCGTCAGCTCAGCGCCTGCGGGTTTCGTCGAGGTACTCGCTGCCCCGGCCCTTGATATTCTCGTCCCAGTACTGCATCCACGAAGGTCCCTCCGTGGCGAGACGCCTCCAATCCAAAGCCATCGGCGTCACGTCAAGTCCCGCCATCCAGCCGGGCAGCTGCGCTGGCTCGATGTCCGTCCGCACGGGTATCCTGTAGAAGGCGCGCGACTGCTGGACGAGCGCGCTGTCCGAGGTCACGAACTCGTAGAACAGCCGCGCCGCGTCGGGGTTGGGTCCGCCGCGCACCAGAGCGATTCCGTCGACGAGTACCGGCGTCCCTTCTTCCGGAATCACGAACGAGAACGGGTATCCGTTCAGGTCCGCCTGCAAGAAGATGTCGGGCAGATTCCATACCGTGACGTCGCCCTCGCCGCGGGCCAGCTTGAGGTACAGCTGCGTCGGATCGGCGGTATAAGTCTTCACGTTCTCATCCAGTGCCGCGAGCCATCGGTAGCCCTCCTCTACGGACGGCTGGCGCAAGATCATAGCGCCGAAGATAGTCCGCATCGTGCTGGAGGCCAGCGGATACCGGACCAGGACGCGGCCGCTCCAGGCGTCTGTAATAAGGTCGTCCCAGCCGGCGGGCAGCTGCGTCGAGTCGACGGCGGCGTTATTGTAGGCGATCACTTCCGGCGTGAAAAACGTCCCGTACCAGTGGTCCGACGCGCCCCGGGCGTCAGACGAAACGGCGTCCGCCCACGTCGGACGGTAGGGTTCCAGCAGGCCCTCGCGGGACGCGCGGTCGAAAGCCATGCCCGCGCCGCCCCACC
>JBFGEP010000134.1:0-4180 GCA_041580055.1 Rhodothermales bacterium
CGAGGGCGGTGATGAAGATGGGCAGCTTGTCCTTGTTCGACAGGACGGTCGCGTCCTCCTTCGTGAAGATCTCCTCCTGGGCGAGTCCGCTTGGGCCCCCGTGCCCCGAGTAGTTCACGATGAGCGTCCCGTCCTCGATCGAGGCGAGAATCTCCTTTTTGGCGCCCGGTATCCGGTACTCGTTGAGAAACACGCGTTCGTACGACTCACCATAAATCTTGCGCGCGTTCATGGCCGGATACAGCCCCTGTCGAACGAGCTCCGCCACAGAGTCGATGTTCTGCAAATGAAGATCGTTCTCGGGGCGATTGCCGGTGGCCCCTGTGAAAGCGTCGTCCGCGATGTACGTATAGTTTCCGCGCCACGGCCCGAACGTCTCGGGCGACTCGTACGCCACAACCTTGTCCAGAAGAAGCTGCGCCTCCTGAACCGAGTTAGCCGGCAGTCTGCCGATTCCAATATCCACGCGCTCGCCGGAGACGAAACCGAAACCCCGATACTCCCAGATCCCTTCCTCGTCGTCCAACAGGCCGAAATAGTCGTCGGACGTGAAGCTTCTGTCCGGGTTGAACGATTCCTCCGTCTCGTATGGGAAGATCAGGTTCGGCGTTTGTGAGACACCCACGCGCAATCCGCGAAAATCGAAATGTCCATCGCCGAGCAACAGCGCGTACCGGAGGAGGCTTCCCTCGTCAGGCGCCCGATCGTAGAGGAACTTGAAGTAGTCGCGCACGGCCCGCATGTCGGGAACGCCACCCGAGAATTCATTCACGATCTGAGACACTTCGACGACCTCCGTCACGAGGCCTTCCGCGCGGCGCCTATCTGCCAGCTGGTTCGCCACCCCGAGGAACTCCTGTGGCGACACGATCACGAACTGCGGGAAAGACGCGATACCGTGGAGATTCTGCGCCGGCACCGCTGATGCAAGCGATGGATCGAGCAACCTCGCGGCCGACAAGTTGAACGCAACGAACTCACGCGGTCCCGCAACATCCAGAGTGAGCTGAATTCGGTGGACATTTCCCGATGCACGCGTCTCCAGGCGGCGGACGGCCGAAAGCTCCGTCACGTCCCATACGACGGGTGAGCCGCTGAACCCGCTGAGCACGAATTCGTGAGGACCGGATGCCGCGGCGGGAGAGGCAAAACGAACGTAGGAGTCGGAGGCCTGGAGCCGCTGCGGATATGTTATCCGAAGCCAGTCGAGCGCCGCCTGCGGGTCATTGCTCTGCTGGAGCAGGGTCATGGAGACGCTCAGCGGGCCCGCCCCGAATGTGCTAGCGAACGAACCCGTGGACAGCGCGGCGGACGGTTGCTCGGCACCCTGAGAGGTGATCCGCGACGCCGTGATCGTGCCCAGATCCTGGGACCCCGCCGTGAGCCGCACCCGCGCAAGTGGATTCGACTTGATCGCGACGCGGAAGGTCAGGCCGACGTCTCCGCCCGCAAACCCGGGAAGAGACACTCCGTTCATGATGTCGAATCGCCCGCCGGCCTGAATCGGGTTGCTGACCCACGTGTGCCCGCTGCCGTGCTCCTTGCTCCAGATGAACACGTCGGGATCGACAAAATGGCGGCCTGTGACCTCACTCACGATAGCCGGCGAGCCAAGGTCAGGAAACGCTACACTCTCAGCGCGGGCGCTGGTCTCGACCCCCACGCGGACAAAAACGTAGCTGCTGCTCGAAAACGGATTGACGTAGTGAAGCCACTCACCGGACTCCGCGTCGAAGCGCCAGCCGCTCGGCCCCGAGGCATAGAAGTAGACTCCGTCCGAGGCTCCAAACGAACCGTCACCGCCTCCGACCACCAGCACAGCGCGCTCTTCGAGATCTGCCGGGCGGGCGTCCAGGTTCCGGGCGGGAAGTGGCGCGCCACCGTTCCCGAAGACCTGTACCGAATTCGGATCGAGATTGTCGGGGCTGAGGCCGACCTCCGACAGGAACGCCCTGTCGATCCGGTAGACGCCCGACTCGTCAACCGGGACCTTGTAGACGACCCCGTCGGCAAGGACACTCCTTTCGACAGCCAGATGCGGGTTTGAAAACGAAGCGGACCGCGACAACTTCGCGCGAGCCCCCTCTCCCCCGCCTACACGCACAAGGATCCGTCTGTAGCGTCGCAGTCTCCGGGTTGAAGCGTCATACGATACCGGTCGAACCGTGACCGAACCGACAAGGCGCTTTCTGAACAGACCCACTCCTTTCAGGTCGACCGCGTCTTCCCCGAGGGATGATAGCAGGTTCGGGTCGGCGCCCTCAGCCGGCAAGTCCACCTCATCGTACTCGGCGGAGACGACATCCGCGCGAGCACCCGCGGTAACAGGCACAGTCCGGGAAACGATCAGCTCGCCTCCCGTCACTTGCTCCACGACGTACAACGACAGCGCGCGTCCCGATACGACAGCCGCCGAATCCACAGCTGCAGACAATGTGGAGGGCCAGTCGAAACGAAACTCGACCGTGGAGTACGTCGTCGCCTCGGAGACACTCGCGCGAACTGCCTGACCGGCTGCCGGCCCGGTGGCGGGTACACACACAAGAGCTACCGGGAAAACCCAGCGAGTAAGGCAAGCAGCCTTTACAGCTCGGGCGGGGCGCCTTCCGTTAAGATGCCTTTCGAACAACAACGCCTGTCGTGGGCCTGGGACGGCCGCTGGTTTGCTAACTACAAAAACTCTATTAGTAGCAGTGTGTCACGATAGGCGTACTTGTTACCGGATGCGGTTTGGAGGGCTGGAAGAAAAATAGCGCCGCAGGGACCAACGGCGAAACATGCGGTCGCGGACCGTGCTCCGCTGGCCCCGAACAGCATTCTAACGGCGCCCGGCCGCAGAGTTCCTTCAACGATAGAGATCGGCGGATTCGCTCGTCTTTTCAAACCGACCGCCTCACGGACCAGATGACTATGCTATACGATCGCGAAGCTCGATCAATCTCTCGACCTGCTCGGTGATCTGGTCCGTCGCCTTGCCTATGTCGGCCAGCGGATCGACAAACTCGGGACCTAGTCCGGCCGACACCGCCATCTCCAGCAGCAGCTCGGCGTTGCCTGCCACAATAGAGATCGGATTGTTGATGTCATGGTAGATCGCCGAGATGCCCTGCTTCAGCCGACGAAGCTCGGCCGGCCGATCATCGGTCACACCGGAGTCGAAGCCGCTTTCCATGAGTTCACCTCGTTTTGTCCCCCTCAAAGATCGATCAGCGGTCGCTCGTTCACCACTTCGGGCCCTCGCTCACCGGCTACGACGGATGCGACCTCGACCTCCGGATCATGCTCGAAGAAAAGGTGCCAGCCGTTCTCGATGGCATCCCCCAGAAGAACGGACTTCTCCTCTATTGTCTGGAGCGGACGCATGTCATACGCCATCGTCCACGCCGCGCGAAGGTGAAACCGTGTTGGCAGAAGGTCTGCCGCAAACACGAGCGTTTCTCCCCCGGCCTCGAATTTGACGAGTTGCATCTTCTCCGTATGTCCGTCTACTGTGATCACGGAAACACCGGGCAAGATCTGTTGCCGCCCCTCTAGCAGAACCAGTTGCCCTGACGACGCGAGCGGCTCGAGGTTCTCAGCCAGGAACGAGCCGGCTTCGCGACTGTTCGGCGCGTTTGCCGTGCGCCACTGGTCCACCTGGACATAGTGCTTTGCGCGCGGAAACGTGAGCGACAGCCTACCGTTCGAGCGTCGCGTGCTCCCTCCGCAGTGGTCGAAGTGAAGATGAGTGAGGATGACGTCCGTCACGTCCTCCACACCGAATCCGGCCGACCGCAGTGACGAGTGCAAGTCACCGGACTCCGTCTCTATGCCATAGATGTCGCCGAACTTGGCGTCATACTTATCGCCGATGCCGTTGTCGACGAGGACCAGCCGATCGGGTCCCTCGATCAGTAGACATCGCATGGCGAGGCGAATCCGGTTGCGGTCGTCTGCCGGGATCTTCCGACTCCAGAGGGGCTTGGGGATTACGCCGAACATGGCCCCACCGTCGAGACCAAAAGTGCCGGCATTTACGGTGTGCAGCGTGAGGTCGCCGAGCTTTCTCATGATTCGTGCTCACGGCGCTCCTCGCCGGGCGGAAGCCTGGGTGGGAAGTCACGGAAGTGTCCGTTGGACTGGGCCTTCTTTCTCAGGGCGTCCATTCGTTCGACCTGAGGAATGAACGTTTCGAGAAACG
>JBFGEP010000135.1:0-4158 GCA_041580055.1 Rhodothermales bacterium
GGGGCGTCAGCGGGGGCGGTTGACCGGGCTTCCCGCTGCCCTGTCGTACGGATTCTTGCGATCGTATGTTTGCCGTGCTCCTCCAACCTTTCGCGTCTCTCGGTGACCAACGATCACGACGATAATAAAGCTGCCATCAACATCGGCGTCTGGACGGCCATCGGGGCTGGTGTAGGCGCCGCCCTTGGCGTGGCGATGGGCAACATTGCGGTGGGCGTCGCCCTGGGTGTTGCAATCGGCGTTGCGATCGGGGTCGGCCTCGCCAACAGAAACACGAAGCCTTGATGTCACGCCTATCCCGGATCGCAAGGAGCTGGCTTTCGGCCCTGGGCCGCGCCGTGCCCGGAATCGGAGACTCGGACCCGTTCGGTCTGCGATCCTCCGACGCCCTGAAGGATCCTGCAGTCAGGGCCGCCCTGAAGAGGTGGCGCGCGGGAGAGATCTCCACGAAAGAGTTCAGAGAATGGCTAGACGAGAAATGGGAAAAGGACCACGCATGATCGCCGGAGGGTGCGTCCTTCTGTGTGCTGCCGCCTTTGTTGGTCCGCAGGCATCGACGGCGCACGTGGCCGACACGGTTCGCGTCGCCACCTGGAACGTTCGCTGGTTCCCAAAGGGCTGCCCGGATCCCTCAACCTGCCCGGGTCGGCAAACCGACGTCGACCTTCTGGCGACGACAATCAAGGAGCTGGATCTTGATCTCGTCGCGGTGCAGGAGATCCTGAGCGACGAACCTTCGGGCGCTGCCATGAGCTCGCTTCTCACAAAGCTTGACTCACTGAGCGGCGGTCGCTGGCTCGTCGACCTTCAGGAGTGCGGTCCGCCGGAGGCCCAGCGCGTAGGTTTTATCTGGAATTCCGCGCGGATCGAGCTGTCCGGTTTCGCTGACGTCGGTCAGCTAAACGGAGAGTGGGAGAAAACTGGCGAGGCGTGCGCTGAGAACCTCCGGCCCGGCCGCTATGCCTACGCGCGCTCGAAGGCCGGAGGCGTCGACTTCCACGCGTACACCGTTCACTTCGACAGTGGACGGCGTGACAAGGACTACCAGAACCGTCGCGATGCCTCTCGCCGCATCCCCGCACTCCTGCGAGCACAACATTCCGATGACGTCGACGTCGTCTTCCTCGGCGACTTCAATACCATGGGACGTTCCGAGCCGTCAGAGATAACCGCTCTCGAGGAGTATGTGATTTTCGACGGGGACATCACCGGTGACTACCTGCGCCTGCCAACGATGCCTGCCTGTACCGAGTACTATCGCGGCCGAGGCGGCATTCTGGACCACGTCCTGGTGTCGGCCACGATGCGGGAGGCGTCCCGTGCCGCAAGAACGGGCGGGTACTGCGCCGCTTACGATTGCTCAGACCTGGATCCCGACAACATGCCGGTCGAGTATCTGACGGTGTCGGACCACTGTCCCGTCATCCTCGACCTCATCGACGTCGACCTCGACTGACGGCACGGCCGCAAAATAACAATGCCCGGCACGAGTCGGGCATCAGGCGAACTGACCGTCAAGCTTGCGTATCGTTCTGAGTATTATGCTACGGTCGTATCGCCGGCTATATCAGGACGGAAGCTCGATTCGTTTTCAGGAGCTCGATGTCTTGACCAGCTTCCGGTGGATGCTCTTGCCACCGACCGTCAACCGGGCCACGTAGACGCCGGCCGCCGCTTTTCCCCGGTCGGTCCGGCCGTCCCACTCGATTCGCGTTCTGCCCGAGGGGACCGACTCCGAAAGCAGCCGGCGGACACGCCGCCCCTCGATATCAACAACATCGAGTGCCGCCCAGGACGCCGCCGGCAGAGATACCTCTATCACGGCTCGTTCGGAGAACGGGTTGGGGAAAACGGCCAGTTCCGGCGATGACCTGGCCGGCTGCTCGCTGTCGACTCCGGTCGAGTATGCCACACTCACGTCGATTTGACCGGGGTCCGCTGTCCCCATGCCAAGGTCCTGCGCAAGCCTGAGGTAGTTGAGACCATCCGGGAACGGGTGTGTCGAATCCGCAGAAAGCGGATCCCAACCGATGTACTGCGTGGCGACTGCGTCAGCTGCGACGGGGTCCTTGCTTGCGACCAGCGTGTCGAACGAAACCGGAGTGAGGGGCACCGGTCCCCACGGGCCTTCGCCTCCGAGCACCGTCTGCACCGCGTCGTTAACGACGAGCTGAATCGGCGTTGCGTGGTTCAGATCAAGAATCACCCGGCACAGGTTGCTCGAGGTGTTGCCCTCGAAGTCTCTGAGCTCGTGTATCGCGGCTCGGTAACCCTGCCCGTTGTTGTACAGTCCGGAAGGCAGAGGCAGAGTTCCGACAAGATTCTTCATGCCATGCGTGACGCCGGCGCCGTTGTGACGCTTCGATTTGGCCAGCGAGACCATCGAGTCGAGGTCGTTCAGTATTCCGTTCTGGGTGAAGTCGTCGTAGATAAAGGCGTCGTTGCCTACCGGGCGTACGGCATAGCCCGCGTACGGCGCGACCTCGTTGAGGTCGACGAAGTTGGCACCGAGGGTGCTCACGACGGAGCTGTACCCCCAGTTGAAGTAGGACTCCTGATCGTATATCGCCTCGACGACCGTGATCCGGCCTGCTCCCGCATCGAGAATCAGCTCGCCCACAGCCCGCAGCACTTCGGGGTGTGTCCAGTACGTCGCGCCCGGGTGCATGCCTCCCGTCTCGTTGAAGAAGCTGGTGGCGGACCCATGGCCTCCCGTGAGATTGATCTTGATACCGACGTGGTCGCCGGGGCGCACGATGTCGCCGAGGCCGCCCAGGCTGCTGAACATAGCCTCGACGGCGGAGCGGATGATCGCCCGATCGTAGTTGCCCACTCGGGCTAACGCCACCCTTGAGGCGCCGGCACTCCGGTGTCCTCCGGCAAACACGGAGCGGGTCAGGGGCCCGGCGAGCACCGCCCCCGCTGCGGCCGCGTTCATGCGGACCAGAAAACGCCTGCGGGACATCCTCCGGCCGGGACACATGCGTCGGGATTGACTCATCTCATCTGGAGGTTAGCGCGCGCTCTCGACGGGGGCACCGTTTGAACCGCATGGTAGTGTCCGGGGCTAAACCTTTCTGTGAGGAAATCCACCACATGACCATTCATCGTACGATGAATGGGTAGGCTATGCGTAATTTGAGTTTGTCGAGTCCTTCGATTTTCGGACGCCCGTGTATTCGTCACATGAAAGTAGCCAAGAGTTTCGGATGGGAGGCGGCGCATCGACTGCCCACACATCAGGGTCTGTGCCGGAACCTCCACGGACACTCATATCGCATGCGGGTCGAGATGGAGGGCGAGCCAGACGAGGACGGGATCGTAGTCGACTTCCAGGACATCAAGAAGCTGGTGAAGCCGCTGGTCGACAAGTGGGACCATTCGATCCTCGTTGCGGAGAGCGACGCTGGCCTTCGTGAGCTCGCCGGCCGGCTCGGAGATCGGCTCGTTGTTCTCCCGTTCGAAACGACCGCCGAGAACCTCTGCCGGTTCGTTGCCGACTACGTCGTCCGTCACGGCGCCACAGTGCTCGAAAGCCGCGGGATCGTTTCGGTGCGGGTGCGGATACACGAGACGGAGACATGTTTTGCCGAGTACGAGACAACCCTGGCCTAGCGCCGCTGTGGTGCCTGTAGGGAGGTCTCGCGCACTCGGACAGGCACGATGACCCGCAACGCCGAGAGCTTCGGGCAGAGATCTTCCGACAGAAGCTCTCCACATAACTCGCACGGTGGACCCGATGTCGTCTCTACCCGACTCCGTAAGTCAGTTCCTGAGCGGATCCCGTTATGCCGTGGCCGGCGTATCGAGAACGCCGAACCAGCCTGCGAATGCGATTTACCGCCGACTCGTTGACTCCGGCTTCGAAGTGTTTCCAATCAACCCGAACGCCTCGGAAGTGGAAGGCGCCAGGTGCTTCGGCTCAATAGCGGAGATCCCAACGGACCTCGATGGCGTGGTGATAGCGACGCCGCCCACCGTCTCGGCGGCCGTGGTTCGCGACTGCGCCGAGAAGGGTGTCCGCCGCGTGTGGTTCCACCGCTCGTTTGGCGAAGGCAGCGTTTCCGCGGAGGCGATCAAGGAATGTGAGCGTCTGGGAATCGACTGCATTCCGGGCGGCTGCCCGATGATGTTCTGCGAGCCGGTCGACTTTGGCCA
>JBFGEP010000136.1:0-4045 GCA_041580055.1 Rhodothermales bacterium
CGATCGAGTGGATCGTCACCGGGCTGTTCACCGTCGAGTAGGGACTGCGGCTGCTGACGGCGACGCGTCCGGCGCGCTACGCCTTCAGCTTCTTCGGGATCGTCGATCTGCTGGGCACGATTCCGACCTACATAAGTCTGCTTCTTCCGGGTGCTCAGTTTCTGCTGGTCATACGCCTTCTCAGGATTCTGCGAGTCTTCCGGGTGCTGCGTTTGGCTCAGTTTCTCTCGGAGGCGGACGTGCTGGTTCGCGCTCTCCGCGCAAGCCGTCACAAGATCGTGGTCTTTGTTTTCTCCGTGCCCACACTGGTCGTGATCCTGGGATCGCTGATGTACCTGGTCGAGGGTTCGGAGAACGGGTTCACGAGCATTCCGCGGAGTATCTACTGGGCGATTGTGACGCTCACCACGGTGGGTTACGGGGATATCTCACCGCAAACAAATCTGGGGCAGGCGCTTGCGGCGGTCGTGATGATCATGGGTTACGGGATTATTGCCGTGCCGACGGGCATCGTCACGGCGGAGCTCACGCGTCGGGGGCCGGGCACTCATGTTGCCATGGAGTGCTCGGCATGCGGCGTGCGGGAACACGATCTCGAAGCGGTTTACTGCCGCAGGTGTGGAGATAAGCTTTGAAGCGTCGCAGTGGGGGAGGGCGTCCGCTGGACGGACTGGGCTCACTCTGTGAGCGGAGCCTGTTCGGCGTGGTGTCGACGCAGGATCTGTTCAACCTGTATGCGGACGAGTACGATGCGGTCGACGTAACAGGTGCCGCGGCGATCCGGCGAGAGAATCTTCTCGGCTATTTTCGGGCTTATGTTCGGCGGCCGGCGGTTCTGGTTGTAGCGGAGGCACCCGGTCCCTGGGGATGCCGTTTCTCTGGAGTTCCGATAACCAGTGAGGAGCAGCTTGCCGATCCGGGTTTTCCGCTGAGCGGGGAGAAGTCCGGCAGCCAGGCGGAGCCTCACGCCGAGTATAGCGCGCGGATCTTCTGGCGTGCGATGCAGCGGTATTACCCGTCCTTCTTCGTCTGGAACGCGGTGCCGCTGCATCCGCATCCGGTCGGTGAGCCACTTTCGATTCGGACGCCGCGCGTGGCGGAGATCCGGAGTTTTGCGGAGTTGACGGGGAGAATGATCGAGGTTGTCGGTCCCCGCGTGGTGGTGGCGCTGGGGCGGAAGGCGGAGTTTCAGGTGGGTGAGGTGCTCGGTGAGGGGTGTGTGTATGTCCGCCATCCGTCGCAGGGTGGCGCTACCGCGTTCCGGGACGGGATGGCGAGGGTGTTTAAGTCGATGGTCTAGGCGGCGCATGGCCGCCGGCGGGTCGGGGGCCACCACTCCTCCTCCCCACGACAGTTTAACCCGCGTGAACGAACCGACCCAAGCACGGCGCCGCCGGCAGCTTCGCCAGCCGCCGTGCGAACCCGCCTTCCGCTGCTGCCGTTTATAGCAGTCCCGGAACCCTGGCCAATCACAATGTCCGACCTCTTCGACGAAGCCGCTGAAGCCGTCCTACGAGACCGCGCACCCCTGCCAGACCGAATGCGACCGCGAACACTCGACGAGTTCGTCGGCCAAGGCCACATCCTCGGCCCCGGAAAACTGCTCAGGCGCGCCATCGAAGCCGACCGGCTGACATCCGTCATTCTGTACGGCCCGCCCGGCAGCGGCAAGACCACAATCGCTCGCATCGTCGCCAACACGACCGCCTCACACTTCTCGACGCTGAATGCCGTGCTCGCCGGCGTCAAGGATATTCGCGCAGCGATCGACGACGCCAGAACACGACTCCGCCATCACCATCAGCGTACGATTCTCTTCGTGGATGAGGTCCACCGGTTCAACAAAGCCCAGCAGGACGCACTCCTGCCGCACGTCGAGAACGGCACCGTCGTCTTCATCGGCGCGACGACCGAAAACCCCTACTTCGAAGTGATCAAGGCGCTCGTTAGCCGGAGTCGCGTGTTCGAATTGAAAACACTCGAGCGAGACGACCTCGCCAGAGTAATGGAAGCCGCACTGGAGGACGCGGACAGAGGATATGGTCACAGGACCGTGCGGCTCGACAAGGCCGCAGCCAGCCACCTCGTCGACACGGCCAACGGTGATGCACGCTCGCTGCTCAACGCCCTCGAGTTGGCGGTTGAGACAACGGCCGCGGACGAGAACGGGGCGATTCACATCAACCTCGCAGTCGCGGAGGATAGCATTCAGCGTCGGGCCGTCCTGTACGATAAGGAAGGCGATGCCCACTTCGACGCGATCAGCGCGTTCATCAAGAGCCTTCGGGGCTCCGATCCGGACGCTGCGCTCTACTGGATGGCCCGGATGATCTACGCGGGCGAAGATCCTCGATATATCCTCCGCCGTATGCTAATCTTCGCAGCGGAGGACGTCGGACTGGCAGACCCCGAAGCCGTCAGGGTCGCCGTCTCTTGCGCACAGGCCTACGACTACGTCGGAATGCCGGAGGGCCAGTTCGTGCTTGCGGAGTGCTGCCTGTATCTCGCAACGGCGCCCAAGAGTAACTCCGCGCTCGCCTACTTCAACGCGCTTCGGCACGTGCAGGAGGAACGCAGCCGCGAGGTCCCGAATCCGCTCAAGGACGGCAACCGCGATGCGGAAGGCCTGGGTCACGGCAAGGGGTACCTCTATCCGCACGCCTACCGAGAACACTACGTGCCGCAACAGTACCTGCCGGACGAAATGCAGGGCACCTACTTCTACGAACCGTCGTCCGAAGGCTTCGAGAAACAGATCGCGGATCGCCTGGCGGAGTGGCGGGAGCGCGACCTGTCCGAGGATCTCCGCAGGCGGATCCACAGGTACGGCTCCGATCGGGACGACTGATGCACCCCGCGCCCGGGTCTAGGTGTCGATCCGTACATTGAGCCCGCTCAGGTCGGGTATCAACAGGTGGCACATGGACCGCTGGCTAAGGTTCGCACGCCGGGTAGATCGCTTCAGCGAGGGCACGGGGCGGATCGTCTACTGGCTCACCCTGTTGATGGTCGCCGTCGGCAGCTTCAACGCGATCGTCCGCTACCTCGACAAGTACACGGGCCTTGGGCTCAGCTCGAACACCTACATAGAGCTGCAGTGGTACCTGTTCGGACTGGTCTTCCTCGTCGGTGCAGGGTACACGCTGAAGGACAACGCACACGTTCGGGTCGACGTCTTCTACGGCCGGCTGTCCCGGCGGGGCAAGGCCTGGATCAACGTGGCCGGAACCGTTCTATTTCTGCTGCCCTTCTGCATCGCGATGCTGGTGGTCTCGTGGCCGGCGGTCCGCAACTCGTGGGCCGTCCTTGAGGTGTCGCCGGATCCCGGCGGCCTCCCTCGCTACCCCATCAAGACCGTCATTCCGCTCGCTTTCGTTCTGCTCGCGGCGCAGGGCATCTCGCTTCTGATCAGAGAAGTGGCCGTGATCGTGCGAAGCGAGGATTCCGAAGATTCTGAGGAGTCGTCCTCGCTCGGAGGCCACGTATGACGGGTGACTGGCTCGCTCCACTGATGTTCGTCGGCGCCCTGTTTCTGATCTTCTCGGGGTACCCGGTCGCATTCGCCCTCGGCGGCACCGCACTGGTATTCGCATTCATCGGCGTAGAGGCCGGGCTGCTCGACTGGGGTCTGTTGCTGGCGATGCCGGAGCGGACATTCGGAGTGATGTCAAACTACGTGCTGCTGGCGGTCCCGTTCTTCATCTTCATGGGGGCGATGCTCGAGAAGTCACGCCTGGCAGAAGATCTTCTCAAGACCATAGGCATGCTCTTCGGGCCGCTGCGGGGCGGGTTGGCGCTTGCGGTCGTGTTCGTCGGTGCGCTGCTGGCGGCAGCAACCGGCGTCGTCGGCGCCTCCGTTGTAGCAATGGGGATGATCTCTCTGCCCGTGATGCTACGCTACGGCTACTCGAAAGAGCTGTCGACCGGCGTCATCACCGCCTCCGGAACGCTCGGCCAGATCATACCTCCGAGCGTTGTGCTGGTGGTGCTCGCAGACCAGCTCGGGATATCGGTCGGCGACCTCTTCGTGGGGGCGCTCGTCCCG
>JBFGEP010000137.1:0-4002 GCA_041580055.1 Rhodothermales bacterium
CCGCGTGACTGATGCCAATAAGCCGACGGACGTAGTAAACCGCGTAAGGGGCAGGCCGCGTCGTGCCCTCGTCGTCACCCCGAGCCTGTCGAGGGGTCTTGGCCGGGTGTGACGCTGTCGATGACCGTAGATTCCTCGACCAGCTCGGAATGAAGTGGACTGAAACAACCAGGTCTGATCGATGACATCACGACTATTGCTCACCTCGGGGTCCTGGACAACGATCGTCCTTCTGGCCTCGATGTGCGCCTCCTGCACTCCGGAGGCGGAGACGCTACCGTCGAGGTCCGGCTCCACCGTCCCCGCGTGGGTCGCCGACGCCGTCTTCTATCAGATCTTCCCCGAGCGTTTCCGAAACGGCGATCCCAACAACGACCCGACGCATGCATCACTCGACGAGCCGCACACCGTACCGGCAACGTGGCGGCCGAGTCCGTGGACGGCCGACTGGTATGTCCGCGCCGACTGGGAGGTCGCCATGGGCGATGACTTCTACCGCGACGGTCTTCGCCGGAGGCGGTACGGGGGCGACCTGGCCGGCGTTATCGAGAAGCTGGACTACCTGAAAGAGCTCGGGATCAATGCCATCTATTTCAACCCGCTGTTCTATGCTCGTTCGCTCCACAAGTACGACGGCAACACCTACCACCACATCGATCCGTATTTCGGCCCGGACCCGGTCGGAGACCTGGAGATCATGGCCGGCGAGACGGCCGACCCGTCAACCTGGAACTGGACGACCGCCGACCGCCTGTTCCTGGATCTTCTTCGCGAGGCACGGTCCCGGGGGATTCGGATCGTAATCGACGGCGTTTGGAATCATACCGGCCGCGACTTCTTCGCCTTCGCGGACGTCCGGAAGAATGGGCAGGACTCGCCCTACCGGGATTGGTACATCATCAACAGCTTCGACGACCCGTCCACGCCCGAGGACGAGTTCGACCACCAGGGCTGGTGGGGCCACAAGCCCCTTCCGGAGTTCGCGGACACGCCGGACGGCACCGACCTGCACCCCGGCCCCAAGGCGTACGTCCTCGATGCGACCCGGCGCTGGATGGATCCGGATGGAGACGGCGACCCGACCGACGGCATTGCCGGGTGGCGCCTCGACGTGGTGCCCGACATGCCGATCGGGTTCTGGAGCGACTGGAATACTTACGTCCGCACCCTCAATCCGGACGCCTACACGGTGGCCGAGATCTGGCACGACGCGTCCGAAGATATCCGTCAGGGCGGCTTCTCGGGAACGATGAACTATCACGCGTTCGCGATGCCCGTGAAAGGCTTCCTGGTGGACAACATGATGGAAGCGGAGGCCTTCGTCCGGACGATGAAGCAGCGCGTCGAAGCGTACGACCCGGCCAACCGGTTCGCGCTGCTGAACCTGATCGATTCGCACGACACGGCACGCATCGCGTCGATGATCGTCAATCGCGAAGGCCACTACACCGAGCCGGACGTTTTCGACTACGACCGCGATTCCTGGGGCGGAAGTCCGGACTACGCGGTAAGTAAGCCCGACGCAAGCGAGCGACGCATCCAGCGGATGATTGCGCTGATGCAGGCGACGCACATTGGTGCACCGATGATCTACTACGGCACCGAGTCGGGCATGTGGGGCGCGGACGACCCCGACGACCGTATGCCGATGGTGTGGGATGACATGAACTTCGATGTGCAGGTGAGGCATCCGTATGGCAGGCCCCGACCGGCAGACACGGTGGCGTTCGATCGGAGTCTTTTCGACTACTATCGCGAAGTCTTTACCGCGCGACATGAGCGCCCGGCCCTGCGGCGCGGCAGCTTCGACCCGATAGGGAGCAGCGAAAATACTTCGGCCAGCGCTTTCGTTCGTTCGTTCGAAAAAGACCGCGCTATCGTGGTCCTGAACCGGAGCGAGGCGGTGGCGACTCTCGAGATCAACAAGCCCGATGGCTGGACAGCTGTAGACGTCGCTCTCTCTTCGTCCGACCGCGGCGATGTCGAAGTCACAGACAACGGCGGTACATTCTCCGTCGAACTGGCTCCGTTGACGGCCGCCCTGCTGGAGAGCTCGAGGTAACGGTAGGGGAAAGCGAAGTGAATCTGATAATGCGTGTTCGGCAGCTCATCATCTTCGGGATCGTCCTTACGATCGCCGGATGTGCGAGCGCGCCGGACGTCCCGCGGATCCGCATCTGGCACCAGAAGATCGGTCCGGAGCGGCTCTTCTTCGAGCGGGTGATCGATGAGTACAACCGTGCAAACGAAGACCATGTTGTGGAAGTCCTGTACCGCGAAACGGAGGAGGCCCGCAACCTGTTTGTGATCGCTTCTGTCGGGGGCAAGGGTCCCGAGCTGCTGTTCGGCCCCTCGGACAACGTATCGGTGCTCGCACTCACGGAGTCCATCATGCCGATCGACCGGGTACTGAGCGCGGACTACCTCTCACAATTCAACGATGAAGGCGTGCTCAGCTGGGACGGCAAGCCGTGGATGGTCGCGGACCAGGTGGGCAACCATCTCATGTTCGTCTACAACAAGCGTTACATCGCCGAGCCGCCTGCGACGATTTCCGAGATGATCGCCCTGCTGACCGAGTTGACGAAGCGACCCGAGATCCGCTACGGTCTTACATGGAACTACACCGAGCCGTTCTTCTTCCTGCCGTTCCTGACGGGCTACGGGGGCTGGGTGATGGATGAGGCCGGACGTCCGACGCTCGACACGGAAGCCACTGTCAAGGCGATCCAGCTGATCCTGGATCTGCGAGACAAGCACCGGCTGATCCCCGGCACGACGGACTACGACACCGCGGAGGCCACGTTCAAGGAGGAGCGCGTAGCGGCGATCATCAACGGGCCCTGGTCGTGGACGGGCTACGAGCAGGTGGGGATCGACTACGGTCTTGCGCGGATTCCGATGAATGACGAGACAGGCCTGTGGAGCGCCCCGGTTACCTCGTCGAAGGGCTACTCGGTCAACGTGAACCTGCCGGACGAGAAGGTCCCGTTCGTGCGGCGCCTGCTGGAGTACCTGACGAGCGCGGAGATGCAGGCGGCGATGGCGCGGGAGCTCACGACCATCCCCGTCATCACGTCCGTGCGGCAGTCGGCGGTCATGGACGAAAATCCGAGGCTGCGCCAGTCGCTCTCTCAGATCGAGGTTAGCCGGCCGATGCCGGTCGACCCGAAGATGCGGCAGATCTGGGACGGGATGCGCGGGCCGTATCAGCTCGTAATGAACGGCGCCGTGACGCCCGAGGAGGGCGCCCGGCTGATGCAGAGGGAAGTCGAGAAAAGAATCGCGGACACATTCCTGTAGATCATGGCAAGCGGAGGAAACCTGGACCTGTCGGTGGGCGACATCCGCGAGAGGCGGCGGGTGCGCCTCTTCCTGCTGTTTTTGCTCGGCCCGACGGTCGTACTGGTCTTCGCCGTCGTCGCGTATCCGTTTCTGTTCAACGTCGTTCTGTCGCTGTCGAACATGAACATCTACCACATCCGCGACTGGAGCGTGGTGGGTTTCGATCAGTATGCGGCGGTATTCGTCGAGCCGAAATTCTGGGAGATCCTCTTCAAGACGATCGTGTGGACACTCGTGAACATCGTGTTCCACGTCGTGCTGGGAGTCCTTCTGGCGGTGCTGCTGCACCAGAAGTTCGTCGTCGGCAAGCCGGCGTGGCGGGTGCTGCTGATCATGCCATGGGCGCTCCCGCAGTACATCACGGCGCTGACGTGGCGCGGGATGTTCAACTACGACTACGGCGCCATCAACCTGCTGATTACGAAGTACATGAACCTGTCGCCGGTGGAGTGGCTGACTTCGCCGTTCGAGGCTTTCCTGGCGGCCATTCTGACCAACATCTGGCTCGGGTTCCCCTTCATGATGGTGATTGCGCTCGGGGGCCTTCAGTCCATCCCCGCCGAGCTGTATGAGGCCGCTGATGTGGACGGCGCCTCGGCGTGGCGAAAGTTCTGGAGCGTGACGGCCCCGCTCCTCAAACCGGTCATGCTGCCGGCC
>JBFGEP010000138.1:0-3714 GCA_041580055.1 Rhodothermales bacterium
CGACTACATCCGGAAGCAGACCCTGGTGAATGCCGAGCGCTATGTGACGCAGGAGCTGAAGGAGTACGAAGAGAAGATCCTGACGGCTGAAGAGCGAGCCGCGGCACTCGAGGCAGAGCTGTTTTCGGAGCTGCGCGAGTTTGTGGCCGGGTACACGGACTCTGTCCAGCAGAATGCGCGGCTGCTGTCGCAACTCGACTGCCTGCGCAGCCTCGCAGAGGTCGCCAGGCAACACGCGTACGTGAAGCCGGCCGTCGACGAATCGACTGCTCTGGACATCCGCGGCGGTCGCCACCCCGTAGTCGAACAGACGCTGCCCCTGGGCGAGCCTTTCATCCCGAACGACACCGCTCTGGATCCTGCAGATCAGCAGATCCTTGTGATCACCGGACCCAACATGGCAGGCAAGAGCGTCGCCTTGCGGCAGGTCGGCCTCATCGTTCTGATGGCGCAGGTCGGCTCCTTCGTGCCCGCGACTGACGCGCGAATCGGAATCGTGGATCGCATCTTCACCCGCGTCGGCGCGTCCGACAACCTCGCCGCAGGCGAAAGCACGTTCCTCGTCGAGATGAACGAGACGGCCAACATCCTCAACAACGCGACGCCGAGGTCGCTCATACTTCTGGACGAGGTGGGCCGCGGCACGTCGACCTACGACGGTCTTTCGATCGCCTGGTCGCTTGTCGAATACCTTCACAACACGGAGCGTGTCGCCGCAAGGACACTGTTCGCCACACATTTCCACGAACTGAACGACCTCGCCGATCGGCTTGAGCGAGTGCGAAACTATCGGGTGCAGGTGAGAGAGCACGACGGCAAAGTGATATTCCTCCGCAAGCTGGTCCCGGGTGGCGCTGACCACTCGTACGGCATCGAGGTGGCGCGGATGGCCGGGCTTCCGACGACACTCGTCAAGCGGGCCCGAACCATTCTCGCAGCGCTGGAGCAGCAGCACGTGCAGTCAACGACGGACGCCCACATTCCCGAGCCCGCAACGTCGGATGATGAGCCGAGCACACGGGATCCGGTTCTCGAAGAACTTGCGGGCGAGCTGAGACGGATCGACCTGGACCGTCTGACACCCGTTGACGCGCTCATCCGCCTGGCTGAGCTTCGCAAGCGGGTCGGTGGAGAATCGTAAGAGCTGTCGTCGCATCCAGACCTCATGATCCAATCCTTTCTTGGTACAGGCCCCGAGGTTCATGAATCCGTCTTCGTGGCGGACTCCGCGGCTGTCATCGGCGACGTTCGCGTGGGCCGCGACTCAACCGTCTGGTTCGGGGCCGTTATTCGCGGCGACGTAAACTGGATCGAGATCGGCGAAAGCACGAACGTGCAGGATCTGGCGGTCGTCCATGTTACAAACCGTACTGCACCAACACGGATAGGCTCGTTCGTTACCGTGGCTCATCGTGCGGTCGTGCACGGCTGTACGATTCGTGATCGCGTACTGCTGGGTATTGGCAGCATCGTGCTCGATGGAGCCGAGATCGGCTCCGACTGCATCGTGGGGGCGGGAGCGGTGGTAACCGCCAGAACGATCGTCCCACCCCGGTCTCTGGTCATGGGAGTCCCGGCTCGAGTCGTCCGCGAACTGACGGACGAGGAAGTCAACGGGGTGCTCCGCAATGCACAGAACTACGTTCGGTACGGTCGGATCTATCGCGGGGTGGACAGTCCCGGACTGAATCCCTTCTACACTCCACGACCTCGATGACCGTCGACAGTGCGCCCCTTCCAGATCGGAGTCGGCGCGACCACCAGACTGATCGGCAGCAGGGTAATGTAGAAGAAGGCGAATATCTCGAAGCTATACAGGGCGGACCACGGCACGCGGACACTCGTCCTTCTCGAAAAAGCCGCCAACAGCGCTGCGTCGGCGATCACCTTGGCGGCCAAACCGAGGACGGCAGCCTGCGGGGCTAGAGCCAGCCCGACCAGCGGTAGCGCATGCGCCAGCCATACGATCCCCGCAACAGCCCGAGAGCGAAGTGATCCCCTCAAACCTCCGCTCGCCCAGCGGCGGCGTTGGGACGCGGCCTGCGAGAGTGATGCAGCCGGTCTCGTTACCGTCAGAACCTCGGGGGCAAGAAAAAGCTCAGCGGACCCCGGACTGCGGCGTGCGA
Source organism: Rhodothermales bacterium (assembly GCA_041580055.1). GTDB lineage: Bacteria > Bacteroidota > Rhodothermia > Rhodothermales > JABDKH01 > JABDKH01. Next base: position 2,127 of record JBFGEP010000138.1, read on the forward strand.
TAGCACGGAAGAGCTCGTAGTCCTCTGTGGGTGAGTGCATGAAACGACGGTAGCCGCCCACCGAGTCGTACACATTCCGACGGAACGCCATGTTGTTTCCCATAGCCGTGATCGGGTGCCCGACCTCCGAACTCGCGCCGAAGATCGCAAACCCGAGCATCCACTCAAGGCTCTGTGTCCTGTCGAAGAGACGAGAGCCACTCACCCGTGTCGGCCCTCCTAGGCAGCCCAGATTTCGATTGAGCAGCAAGCTTACCATCGAGCGGACCCAGTGCGGTGGGGGCTGGCAGTCGGCGTCCGTTGTTAGAAGAACCTCGGCCGTCACTGATTCGATTCCGGCCGCGAGCGCTGCCGCCTTCCCGGGCGGTTCAGCAGCGTCCGCCAGTCCCACGGACGAGAATCGCTCGTCGCGAAGGCAGTAGGAACGGACTATGTCTGCGGTTGCGTCCTCTGAATGATCGTCAACGACGACGATCCGAGTGAGCGTCTCGGGGTAGTCCTGGCGAGCGAGGCATTCGAGGCATTCACCGATGGTGTCCTCCTCGTTTCGAGCGGCGACGACCACAGCGACCGCCGGCCAGGCGTCCGGGCGGGGTGACACGCCGGGCTTCCTGAGCAGAATCGCGGCCGCAGCGAGAACAGGGACCGCGTAGCCGAGTGCCGCCAGAATGACCAGAGCCTGTATCATACCGTTTGCTCACAGAGCCTCGAAACGCCAGCCTTCGTCCCTGAGCCTCGACAACAACATGTTCACGGCGGTCGCCGTTTGGTCCACCACGGTCTGGTTCCAGCTGTCATGAAGGACGACGACCGAACCGCTTCGCAGGCGCCGCCGGACGCGCGAGACGATTCTTTCACTCGTCGCACCTGGAATGAAATCGCCGGGCATGACGTCCCACATCACAATCGAGAGCCCCCTGGCCTTCGCCCACGATCTCGTCGATCTTCGGAAGCGGCCAAAAGGGGGTCTGAAGTAGCGGATCGGCGTTGACGTCATCGAGCTGAGTAGCTCGTAGCCGCGGTCAAGGTCTTCGAGCTCGGCCGCAGGCTCCGTTTTCCAGGCGTCAAGGTGATTGAAACCGTGCAACGCCAGTCTGTGGCCGCCTCGTTCGATTCGCTCAACAGCTCCAGGATCTTTCTCGATATGTTTCCCGAGCAGGAAGAAGGTCGCCGTGGCTCCGTGAGCATCGAGTATCTCGAGTAGGCGAGGTGTCAGGTGTGGCGTCGGCCCATCATCGAACGTGAGGTAGGCGATCCTGTCACGGGCACAGTCCACGTTCCAGATGACGTCGCGAAAAAGGTGGCGGCCCACGAACGGTCCTGCCACCGCGGCCGCGTAGTTGAGCTTCTTTCGAACGGTCCCCGTCATCCCGCGTCGACGCTCCGAACCGGAAGAGTGGAACGAGAGGATTGGTCGGACCTCGACTGTGCGCTCCGACCCTTCCAGTCCGGTGAACGCAGTGTACCGGCGGGGCCCACGATCAGCGCGTACGGCAGGTACAGAAGCTCTGCTGCGGGCAACACGCGGAGCAGGGTGCGCCGGCCAAAAAAGGAGCAGATCGTTTCGAGCAGCCGCCAATCCGCGGCC
>JBFGEP010000139.1:0-3592 GCA_041580055.1 Rhodothermales bacterium
GGCCACGACCTGCTCCAGGCGCTATGCGTGTCGATGCTCGACAAGGGAACGCGGAGCCGGAGCAAGGCCGAGGTCGCTGAGCTGCTGGAGAACCGTGGCGCGGAGATCCATTTCTTCAGCGACGGCGTTCGGGCAGGGTTCAGCGGCAAGGCGCTTCGGCACGATGTCGACGCGGTGGTCGGACTGCTGGGAGAGCAGTTGATGGAGCCGGCCATGGACGAGGACGAGTTTGAGCTGGTTCGGTCGCGATCGATCGCCGCCGCACGGAGGGCGATGGACCGCACGTCGGACCAGTCCGAGACGGCTTTGCGGAGAGCCTTGTTTGCACCGGGCCACCCGAACTATTCGCCGACACCGCAGGAGTCCATCGCGTTCTACGAGGACGTGGCTCCGGATCGAATACGAAGCTATCATGATGTGCACTTCGGATCCCGCGACCTCCGCATCGTGTTCGTCGGCGATGTTGGCGAGCTCGGGCTGGCTTCTTGCGTCCGGTCGGTTTTCGGAGCATGGGCCGATCACGCCAGCGACGGCCACTATGTGACAGGCCTGGGCCAGCGAAACGATGGCGACTCATACGTCGAGGTGCCCGGCAAGCCGAACTCGGACGTGGCCATCGGGCACGGTCTGCCGGTCCGTCGCGACGATCCCGACTTCATCCCGCTGTACGTCGCCAACTACGTTCTGGGTGGAAACTTCTCGGCTCGGCTGATGACTCGCGTGCGCGACGAGCTGGGATTGACGTACGGGATTCGGTCGAGCCTGACCGACGTGGCCGTCGAACACGAAGGCTATTGGGATATTTCGGTCACGCTCAGCGTCGAGAAGCTCGAGGCCGGTATCCGCGAGACGCTGGTCGAGCTGACACGATTCGTCGACGACGGCGTCACGGCTGACGAGCTGGAAAAGAAGAAAACAACGATCACAGGCTCGTTCGCGGTCGGTCTCGGCACGACGGGCGGTCTGGCCAACAGCCTGCTGACAAATATCGAGCGGGGTTTCGGGCCCGCCTATCTGGACCGTTTCCCGCAGGAGGTTCGAGACGTGACGCTCGAGCAGGTCAATGCGGCCATCGGAAAGTACCTCGACGTGGAGCGCCTGCACATCGCCACGGCCGGGTCCACGCGGCCGCCGGCGATCACGCGTCAGGGAGGATGATAGCCAGTATGATGTACACCAGAAGGCCCGGGAAGGCTGCTGAAAGCAGACTCAGCGCGACGTAGCCCACGCGGACGAGCGTAGGGTCGAGGTCGAAGTACTCGGCCAGGCCGGCGCATACGCCTGCCACCACCTTGTTCGACGTGGATCGGGTGAGCTTCTGGCCCGCTGTCATACGCGTTGGGCGCCCGCTTTCACGGAGCGGTGTCCTTCAGAATCGTGATGCGCTCTTCGATGGTTGGTCCTTTCGGATTCGGCATGACCATGGCGAGGACGAGGTAGGCGAGCAGGAAGGGCCCCTGGGTGGCGATTGTGCCGATAACGAAAGCGATCCGCACGAGGGTCGGGTCGATGCCGAAGTACTCCGCGATCCCCGCGCAGACGCCGAAGACCTTCTTGTTGCGCGACTTCTCGAGCTTTCGTTTCGCAGGCCGCGCCCTCGCGGCGGGCTCCTTTTCGAGGACAACCTTTGCCTTGCCCGATTTTGTTCTTGCGGCCTTCTTGGTCGGCCCGCGCTTCTTTCGGGGACGCCAGTTGAGGACACCGAATCCCAGCAGGATGATTAGCACGCCCGCGATCCAGGGCAGCATGGCCGCGAGGGCCGACAGGTCGAAGCCGCTCCACAGTCCTGCCTGCTGGAAGATGTAGGCCACCCCGACCATGATGAGCGACAGGCCCGCCATAGTCGGAAGATTGAAGATCCCGCGCGGCGCTTTCTCTTCTTCCTCGAACAGAAAGTCTTCCAGCTCCTCGTCGGAAAGGGACTCGAGGTCGAAGCTGTCCTCCTCCTCGTAAAGGTATTCGTCTGACTCCAGCCGGGGACCGGTCCTGGTCTTGCTTTTCATATCGGCGCCTTCTGTTTCTAGGGCGGATTACGATCCGCCCGGCAGCAGGTTACAACTTACGGTTTTCCGCGCTGTGGTGTCCGTACCAGCTCCGTCTCAGTGACCACGATGTCGACGGGTTCGTCATGTGGATCCGAAGGCAGTTCGTCCACGAGGAATCCGTCGATGCAGGGGCACACGCGGATAGCCCGCGTCTGGGCAAGAAACTCGTCGTAGTAGCCGTAGCCGTGGCCCAGCCGCACCCCGTTGCGGTCGCACGCCAGCGCGGGCACGATAACCAGGTCTATTGCGTCCACGGGGAAGGGGCGGGGCGAGGCCGGCTCCGGTATGGCCCATCGGTTGGGTCTCATCTTTTCCCCGGGCACGTACTCGGCGTGTTGGAGCCGGGGTTCCTCAGAGTACCGGTCGAAGACGCGGACGACCGGCAGCACCACCTTGGCATTCCGCGCGACGAGCTCTTCGATCAGCGGCCGCGTGTCGATCTCCTTGCCTCCGACCGCGGGCCAATAGACGTGCACGGCTCGCGCCGCCTTGTATTCGGGCAGCATCCTCACGGCGTCAGCGATACGCGCCGAAGATTCCCGGAGGTGCTCCGGCGACACGTCGCGGCGAAGCTGACGAAAATGGGTCCTCAGCGCGGCCTTGTTGCTCCGACCTATCAGATGAGGAGCGATCTTTCCTGGTTGCACGTCAGGGCCTTCGGACTCGCCTGTCTGGAGGGTGAAAAAACTGCAGATTGGCGCGGAAGGAACGATTTCTCACGCCGGCCGCGTTGGATGCGGTCGGTTTTTCGGGTATTTTTTCTTTTCTGTACAATACCCGCATTCCGCCCTCAATGTTCGACACCCTTAGCGAAAAGCTGGAAGGCGCGCTCAAGTCGCTGGCCGGTCAGGGCCGGATCAACGAGTTGAACATCGCCCAGTCGATGCGGGAGGTGCGTCGCGCGCTGCTGGACGCCGACGTCAACTACCAGGTGGCGCGCGATTTCACCGAGCGCGTCAAGGAGCAGTCGATGGGCGAGGACGTGCTGACGTCCGTCTCGCCCGGCCAGCAGCTCGTAAAGATCATCTACGACGAGCTGGTCTCGCTTCTCGGCGAAACCGATGTCGACATCGAGTACGCATCGACGCCCCCCACCATCATTCTGGTGGCCGGACTCCAGGGATCCGGCAAGACGACCTTCTGTGCGAAGCTGGCGGCGCACCTCAGGAGCAAGGGCAGGTCGCCCATGATGGCGGCAGCCGACGTGTACCGGCCGGCCGCAGTCGACCAGCTCGAGACGCTGGCCGACTCTGTCGGGGTGCCCGTGTACGCGCTCCGCGAGGAGGGTGAAGTCGTCCAGGATGCCGTGCGCGTGGCTCGCGAGGCCGTATCCGCCGCCCGCAAGAACGCGAGGGACGTCCTCATCATCGACACGGCAGGCCGCCTCCACGTCGACGAGGAGATGATGAGGGAGGTGGAGAACATCACGTCCGCCGTCTCTCCGACAGAGATTCTCTTCGTCGTCGACAGCATGACGGGGCAGGACGCCGTCAACACGGCAAGGGAGTTCAACGAGCGGCTTGACTTCGACGGCGTGGTGCTCACCA
>JBFGEP010000140.1:0-3418 GCA_041580055.1 Rhodothermales bacterium
GCGATCGAAGCCGGCCGGATCCACCATCAGTGGCTGCCTGACACCACACGCATCGAGCCGTGGGCCATCTCGCCCGATACGCGCCGCCTCTACGAGATGATGGGTCACTCCGTAGGGGTGAGAAGCTGGTATCAGGGTCAGGCGATGGGAATTTTCATCGACTACGAAAAAGACCTGCTGTACGGTGGCGCTGACTCGCGCGGCTTCGATGCCCGCGCTGCAGGGTACTAGCCGAACCGGTTGAGCAGCTCGGCGACAAGGGCCGTCCACCCCGTCTGGTGGGAAGCGCCCAGCCCAACGCCGCGGTCCGCATGGAAGTACTCGTGGAACAGGATGTGGTCCTTCCAGAGGGGGCTCGTCTGCATGAGCTCGTTGTCACCAAGGAAGGGCCTGCGACCCGTATTGTCGCGTGCGAAGATGGCCATCAGTCTTTGCGCCAGATCCTTCGCCACCTCCTCGAGCGTCATCGCGTTTCCGGAGTTGCGCGGAAGCTCGAGCGTCAGCGCGTCACCGTAGTATGCGTGGTAGTCGAGCAGCGCCTCGATCATGAGGTAGTTCAGCGGCATCCAGATCGGGCCGCGCCAGTTGGAGTTGCCGCCGAACAACCCGGTCCTCGATTCCCCCGGCTCGTACTCGACGCGGTACTCGCTTCCGTCGACGCGAAGCACGAACGGCTCATCGGTGTGCTGGCGTGACAGGGAACGCAGGCCGTAGTCGGAGAGGAATCGCGTCGGGTCCAGAACGCGCTCCATGACTCTGACCAGCTTCTGCTCGTCCACGAGTGAAAGGAGGCGCCTGCCGCCATGGCCCGGCCGGCCCATCGCGGAGATGTGCTCTATCAGATCGGGTCGGTACTCGGCGAACCACTCCATCCTCCGCCGGAAACGTGGCAGCATCTCCAGCAGCTCGGCGTCTATCACTTCGACCGCCAGCAGCGGGATCAACCCGACAAATGACCGAACCCGGATCGGGTGATAATGGCCGTCCGGCGTGTTGATCAGGTCGTAGTAGAAGCCGTCCGCTTCGTCCCACAGTCCGGTGCCGCCGCATCCGTCGTTGATGGCGGCCGCGATGTAGACGAAGTGCTCGAAGAATTTTGTGGCGACGTCCTCGTAGGCCGGCCGCGTCCTGGCGAGCTCAAGCGAGATGCGCAGCATGAACAGGCAGTACATGCCCATCCACGCCGTGCCGTCGGCCTGCTCGAGGTAGCCGCCCGTGGGCAGGGGCTTGCTCCGGTCGAAGATGCCGATGTTGTCCAGGCCGAGAAATCCCCCCTGGAATACGTTGTTGTCCCCCAAATCTTTACGGTTCACCCACCATGTAAAGTTGAGCAGGAGCTTGTGGTAGATGCGCTCGAGGAAAACGGTGTCCGCCTCGCCGGTGACCTGTCGGCAGATCTCGTACACGCGCCACGCGGCCCATGCGTGCACGGGTGGGTTCACGTCGCTGAGGTTCCACTCGTAAGCCGGTATCTGGCCGTTGGGGTGCATGTACCACTCACGGAGGATGATCGTCAGCTGGCGCCTCGCCCACTCGGGGTCGATCATCGCGATCGGAAGCGCGTGGAAAGCGAGGTCCCACGCCGCGAACCACGGGTACTCCCACTTGTCGGGCATCGACAGGACGGCGACCGAGTAGAAATGACGCCAGTCGCGGTTGCGGCCGTTCTTTCGTAGCGGAGACGGCGGCGGCTGTGCCGGGTCGCCCTCGAGCCACAGGTCGACGCCGTAGTGATAGAACTGCTTGTTCCAGAGGAGGCCGGCGAGGGCCTGTCGCTGGACGCGTCGCTGGTCTTCCGTCAGAGTTTCGCGGTGGACGCTGGCGTAGAACCCGTCACACTCGCGGATGCGTGTTTCAAATATCTCATCAACCGAAGAGAAGGGGTCGTCGACGCGCCGGTTCACGAACCGTATGTCCACGACGAACGAATCGCCCGGATCCACTCTCCGATGAAACCAGGCTGCCACCTTGGTCCCCGTGTTCTCCGGATTGACGCGGTCGCTGCGTCCGTCGACCACGCAGTCGTTGATGCCGTCCTTCACGAAGGGCGCGGCGTTCGGCCTGCCCCAGAGCCGTTCCGTGTTGGTCTCGTTATCGGTGAACAAAAGCTGGCCGTCGTCACTCGGAGACTGCCTCTCCCGCGCATACCACCAGCGTTCCCCGATGTGGTGGTGCGTGCCCCGGACCGCGAGCCCGTCCGATTCGCGCACCGCCTCCAGCCGCGGAGGCGTGCGATCGGGGTGATACCCCCAGCCCCAGGTGTTGCGGTACCAGAAGTGGGGCAGGATGTGCAGGGGCGCCGGATCGGGTCCGCGGTTTATGGCCGTGATCCGGCAGAAGAGGTCCTCGGGCTCGGCCTTCGCGTACTCGATGAAGACGTCGAAGAACCGGTTCTCGACGAAGTCGTCGTGCAGGGCCTCGAACAGCTCGAACTCGGGCTCGTCCCGACTGCGGTTGCCGTTGATGGACAGGAGCTCCCGGTACGGAAACGCTGCATGCGGATAACGGTACAGCATCTTCATGTACGCATGCGAGGGCAGTCCGTCGAGATAGAAGTAGTACTCCTTGACGTCTTCGCCGTGATTGCCCTGATTGCCGTCGAGTCCGAACAGGCGCTCCTTCAGGTGCGTGTCGCGTTCGTTCCAGAGAGCCACGGCAAGGCATGCGTTCTGGAAGCGATTGCAGAAGCCTGCGAGCCCGTCCTCGTTCCAGCGGTAGACGCGGCTGCGCGCGTGGTCGTACGGAAAGTGGCGCCAGACGTCGCCCCTCGGAGAGTAGTCCTCGCGAACCGTGCCCCACGCCCGCTCGGCCACGTACGGGCCCCAGTGCTTCCAGTCAGCCCGGCGGTGCTCCGAGTCGAGGAGGCGCTTCTGGTCGGCGTCGTCGCCGTATGCCATGGTGGGAATGGAGAGGGTGCAGCGGTCGGCGGAAGATAGGCACGTCGTGCGGAATGCGTTCTACCCGGCAGGAGAGGGGACGCCGTCCTGCGGCACGATATATTCTGCATGAGAGCCGATCACCCGAGTCCAGATCGACCGTGGCCGAGCCCGGAGCTATCAGGGGAATTGTTTTCGCCGACATCGTCGGCAGCACGCGGCTGTTCGAGCAGCACGGCGACGCCGAGGCTCACCGGCTGATCGGCCGTGCCCTCGAAAACTTGACCAGAGTGACCCTGATGCATTCGGGTTCCGTGGTCAAGACGATCGGCGATGAGGTGATGTCGAGCTTCGAGAACGTCGACGCGGTGTTTGTCGCTGTATCGCAGATGATTCCTGCCATCCTCGATGACGCGACGCTGGCGGAGGCCCGCATACGGATCAAGGCCGGGTTTCAGGTGGGAGAGGTTGTGCTCACCGCGGACGATGTGTTTGGTGATGCTGTTAACGTTGCGTCTCGTCTCGCCGGACTTGCCAGGGCC
>JBFGEP010000141.1:0-3342 GCA_041580055.1 Rhodothermales bacterium
AGTGGGTCAGTGCACGCCCGAGGAGATCGATCGCCTGAATATCTTGTGGGCATCGATGGAGGCGATGCGGCGTGCGTTGGAACGGTTGGAACCGACGCCAACCTATGTGCTGATCGACGGCAACCATGTCATCCCGGATGCCGCGTGGCCTGTCGAATCCGTCGTCGGCGGCGACCTCAAGAGCCAGTCGATCGCAGCGGCGTCGATCATCGCCAAGGTCGAACGCGACCGCCTCATGCGCGAATACGGCGCCCGTTATCCGGTCTACGATTGGGAGTCGAACGTGGGTTATCCAACCCGGGCGCACTACGAGGCGCTGTCGGAGCACGGAGCGACCCCGCTCCACCGCAAGAGCTTCAATCTGACGAATCCGTACCCTCCGGCCCCAGAAGAGGTTGCAGACGCTTCGCCAGCGATCGTGCATTAGCGTACACAGAACCACGCGACGGCCGAAAGACCACGTGCGCTCGCTCGTAGGCGCGACGGCGTTCGCCGAGAAGCCCCGCGACGTACCTCTTCAGTTCCTCCGGCGAGTCCCGCATCGACTCTACGAGCGGCCTCCGGGTTCGGGACCGCCGGAGGCGGCCCGCGAGCTCATCGACCGGAGGATCCAGGAAAACGACGAGGCCGTGTTTCAGGGCCCACGTCATGTTCTCGTCGTCAACCAGTCCTCCCCCTCCGACGGCGATGACAAAGGCCTGTAGGCTCTCGGTCTCGCGCAGCGCGTCCGACTCGTATTTGCGAAACGCCGCCTCGCCCTCGTCACGGAAGATCTCGACGATAGACTGACCCCGCTCCGCCTGGATCTCGTCATCCAGGTCGACGAATCCGAAGCCTACCTCCTTCGCGAGCCTCCGACCTACGGTCGACTTGCCGGAGGCCATAAAACCTGTCAGGTACACACGCATAAAACCTGTCGCCGTGCCCGTACGCGGCCCGAGCGGGCACAAGAACGAGCTTGAGATGCCGAGATACAAGATTCTGCTCGAATACGACGGTACCGACTACAGCGGATGGCAGATCCAGAAGCAGGACAGGTCCATTCAGGCGGAGGTGGAGCGTGCGCTCTCGATCGCACTGCGGCAGGACATCTCCGTGGTCGCCTCGGGCCGCACCGACGCCGGCGTGCATGCGCGCGGTCAGGTCGCGCACTTCGACGCCAGCAGCATGGTCGACACGGAGACGCTGACCGCCTCCCTCAACGGTCTTCTCCCCGACGACATAGCGGCTGCATCCGTTGAGCGAACGCATGACGCGTTTCACGCTCGCTACGATGCGACGGCACGCCGGTATAGATACTTTGTAACGACCGGGTACATCGCCCTCGACAGGCGGCTCCGGACGCGTGTTAACTCCGGCACTGACTTCGACCTTATGAACCGGGCCGCCGAGCATCTGATGGGACAGCAGGACTTCTCGTCTTTCTGCCGGACGCAGTCTGAAACAGAGAACCGCGTCTGCTCGATCACGCGCGCCCAATGGGTGCCCGAGGACCGCCCGGGCTTCTTCTATTTCGAAGTCGAGGCAGACCGGTTCCTGCACGGCATGGTCCGAGCGATGGTGGGTACACTTCTCGAGATTGGTCGAGGGTTGCGAGACGCTGCGGACCTCCCGACCACAATTGGCGCGCGCGACCGCCGAGCGGCGGGTCCGGCAGCTCCCGCCCGCGGCCTCGTACTCGAGGAAGTAACCTACCCGAACGAGCCTCCCGCATGACGGCCGTACGAACCATCTTTCTTACCGCCATCGTGGCGACGATCGCACTGACGGCGGCCTGCGATCGACCTTTCGTCGAGCAGACGGAGCCGGAGATCGAGCTCGTCGTGCCTGACACAAACTCGGTGGTTGCGTCCGCCCGCATCGAGGTCCGCGTCAGGGCCTCGTCCTTCCGTCCCATAGAGCGCGTCGAGATTGAGAACGAGATCCTGGAGTTTGATCCGTTCGAGGACGTCTGGGTGGGCGTGATCGACTTGCGGCCCGGCGAGAACCGGATTACGATCCGGGCCTTCGACACCGAAGACGTCGAGGGCTCGCGTGATGTCGTCCTGGTTTTCGTCACGCCCAGGATTGTCTTCGGACCGTCTGGTGAGCTCACACCCCGAGGTAATCATGCTACGATCGTCACGGGACAGGGGGGCATCCTCGTCAACGGAGGCACGTCGGAGATAGACGGCCCGGCAACCGACGATTCCTTCATTGCGCCGATATCCAACGGGCTGTTTCAACGAACCCAGTCCGGCCTGCAGGCCGCGCGCGCCGGTCACACCCTCATCAGCACCCCTGACAACCGCGTGCTCGTGCTCGGTGGCGCGACCGTGGGAACCGTGACGTCCGTCGGCCAGCTCGTAGAGACAGTGGAGCTGTTCGATCCGGAGGCCAGCGGCTATCGGGTTGTTCCCTTCGTCGGGGACCCTATCCGGCGCAGCGACCACACGGCGTCCGCCCGGATGACGTCCGAGGGCTTCAAGATCGACCTGTTCGGCGGAGTCGGGGACGTGGAGTACAGACCCGAGTCGCGCCTAGGCATACGCGACGACATTCGAACCTTTCTGTTCGAGAATGACACGCTGTATGCCCTAGGACCCGGCGTGGGCGGATTCCTCGGAGTTTCAGCCATGACCGGGCACATGCAGACGTCTCTGACCGGACGGACCGACCAGGAGCCCGACCACTTCCTCTTCAGCGGCACCTTCTTCGGCGATTCCTTCACGGAATCGGCCAGCTTCACGGTGGATTTCGCCGACCCGCTGGGCCTTCTGCCCGTGGAGACAGGTGTCACCCTCGCGCCACGAACTCAGCATGCGGCCGCGCACGTGGGACAGAGTCTCATTGCCGTCTTCGGCGGGGCCGAAGGCCCGTCCGAAATGGTCATCGGCAGCATCGAGATGTACTCGCACCGCGCCCGCCGATTCCTGTCCGTACCCCTGCAGGGATCCCCTCTCTTCCGGACCCGACACACTGCAACAAAGCTGCCCGACAACCGAATACTCCTACTGGGAGGATTCAGTGCAAGCGGAAACAGCTTGTCGCTGGTCGAGTACTTCGTGTTCAACGCACTCTAGTCGGGAGAACGGGATGGATGTCCAGCAGATTCTGCGCTGGCTGACGGTGGCGATAGTGATGATGATCGCGGTCGTCGTGCTGAGCTTCGTATTGAAGTTCGCGGGATTCCTGCTGGGCTATGCCGTCAAGCTCCTTTTCATCCTGCTCCTGGTCGCGATCGTGTTGCGCTTCTTTGTGCTGCTGCAGGAAAAGAGGCGCTAACCCCGAGCGAGTGAGTCACCTGCTCCGGGCCGCCGTGCGTGAGGACCCGAACATTATTCCGCCCGATCTATGGCCGGA
>JBFGEP010000142.1:0-3318 GCA_041580055.1 Rhodothermales bacterium
CCATCTGTCCCTGGCGCTCATCACCTCGAAGAAGCGGGGCGGGTAGGCGTTGGCGAAGGCGGAGCTGGCGCCGGCCACGCCGTTCACCCTTTTGAAGATATTGTGCTCGGCGAGGGCGGCTCTTGTCGAGGAGTGAGGGAACGGCCCGTAGTGTCGGCCAACGATCTTGGCGCAGTTGATCCCGGTGAACAGGGTCGCCTGCCCGGTGCCGCTCTGCGGCAGACCCTCGACACCCAGGTTGGCATCGATGGAGGCGAACGTCCGCGATTGGGTGGTTGGAGGTGGAGCGGGGCCTCCCGGCGACGGCTGCAGCAGTGACTCGATCGTCAGCCTGCGGTACCGGGCGAACGGATTCCGTTCCGGATCGTCGTCGCCGAGTCCTACTCCGTCAAGAAATACGAGAAGCAGGTTCATTCGTCGTCGGCCTCGCGAAGGTTCACGGCGATCTCCAGCCAGTCGAAGTCGGTCTCGTCAACGATGCGATGGGCCTCCTCGGCACCATCCGCCTCGCCAATAATGAACACCGACCTTCCTTCTTCTATCGCCCAGTCCAGGGCATTCGCCTCCGGCGACCGTTGCGTCGGCTCAACGAAGATGCAGACCTTGGCGAGGGCTGCCTGAAGCAGTGCGCGCTCGCGGTCGTCGTGCTTGAACGGTCCGTGGTCCAGCTCGAACGAGCTGATGAGCAACCCTCCCGCGCGGACGGTCGCTGTCGCCACGGGGCGAAACTCCTTGTCGATCTTACCGAGTCCCGAAGAGACCACGATCGTCGACGGCACGTTGTGGTCCGGCGACGCGCAGACGCGATGCACGGCCGCGTCGAAAGAGGTGCGCGCACCCGTGAGCGGAACGCCGCCGGCTCGCAGAACGTGGCGGAGCGCAGTCTGCGAAAGCTCGAAGGCGTGCTCCGACAGCGGAGGTTGTGCGAACAGCGCCACCTGCTGCTTCGCCAGCCCTGCCGGGTGTCCGTGCCAGTACAGGATGACAGGCCGGTCCGAGCGGTCGAGATCGCTCAGGCCCGCGGGCCACTCCCTGTCGACCGGTGTGACGGTTCCGATCTGGTGCTCGTCGAGCTCCTGCAACTTACCGGCGGCCGCTTCCATTCGGTCGGGCAGTGTGGACCTGATCTCGTCGACGATCTCGGAAGCATGGGCGACACCTTTGAGGCGAAGCTGCAGCTGCTCGCGGGGACATGCGAGAATTGAGTCGGCCGTGGGGAAGTATTCGGCGAGGCGGCCGGCGGCCACCCGTCCCACGCCGGGTATCCCGAGAAGTGCCAGTATGTAACGCGCAGATTCGTGCATGTCGTCCGATGCCTGCAGCGTGAAGATATGCGGTTCGCCTGAACGTGGCGTATCGTTGACGACCGGTTTGCTCTTTTTGGGACCCGTCACAATCTTGACTCCGAACCCGCAAAGATCCTCAACGATGGACCTCGCAGATCGAATTCGGAGCTGGTTCGGCTTCGACCGGGCACCCGAGCAGGTTGGGCTGCTGCTGAGCGGCGGAGGCGCCCGAGCGTCCTACCAGGCCGGCGTCCTTCGATTCATTGCGGACCACTTTGCCGACGCCGACTTCGACGTCATGGCCGGCGTTTCGGCCGGCGCCATCAACACGGCATACCTCTGCAATTCCTGCGGCCCTCTGAGCCACAGCGTTTCCGAGCTTGTGAAGGGATGGTCGGAGATCCGGGCCGAAAATGTCTTCGAGCCCGAGTCGAGTTTTTCTTTCCTGCGGAGCCTCCTCCTCAGGGACGCCGACGATGAGGAATGGTCCGGCCGTGCGCTCCTCGACACCGCTCCGCTGAGAAGATTCCTGACGGAGCAACTGGACGTGCAGGATGGCCAGCTGGCCTGCGTGTCGCAGAAGATCGAGGAGGAGAGGCTCAAGGCTGCTGCTGTGGTCACGACGGACTATTCCACCGGCCAGACGGTCACCTGGGTCCAGGGGCGCGACATTACGGGTTGGCAGCGGCCGGACCGCATCGGAATTCAGACGACGCTGAGCGTCGATCACATCATGGCCTCAACCGCCCTGCCGCTTCTCTTTCCCGCGATCCGAATCGGGGACCGCTACTACGGCGACGGGGGCATCCGCCTCTCTGCGCCCCTCGCACCGCTCGTTCACCTCGGATGCACGCGGCTTATGGTCATATCCACCCGCCACCAGCGCACGCAGCCCGAGGCCGCCGACCCGGCCACGACGGGCTACCCGCCGAACTCGCAGATCTTCAGCGTGCTGATGAACGCCATCTTCCTGGACGCGCTCGATCAGGACGCTCGAACGATGGATCGCATCAACGCGCTGCTCGATCAGCTGCCGCGGCGCAAGCATCTCGGCCTGAGGCCGATCCGACTGCTCGTCATCCGGCCCTCGCAGGACATCGGACGAATGGCGGGAGAGTACGAGGCCGACCTCGACGGCGTCCTCGGCGTTCTTGCCGGTGGACTGGGCAAGGGAAAGTCGAAGAGTCCGGACTGGCTCAGCATGATGCTGTTCGAACCGACCTACGTAGCGAGACTTATCGAGCTTGGATACGAAGATGCCAGGAGCCAGCGAGACCGTATCGAGCGGTTTTTCTTCGGAGACGAGCCGGATGCTCCGCGCGCTGAGACGTCACATGTCAGGAACGCCGCGAGGAAGTAGCCCTTGACATCCAGCATGCACAATGGGTATTAATCAGCTGGCGACCACGCGAACGCAACCCGGAACGTCCGGATCCGGTAAACAACTCTTAACTCGCCCCCGGCCACGCACTCACCATGGACAAGAAAGACCAGAGATCGAGTCCGATAGAAGAAATGACAACGGTCGTTTCTTCGATTTTTTCGAACCTCAATATCGGTCTGCTGATTTACCAGCTGGAGGTGCAGGACGAACCGCGAACCCTTCGGCTGGTCTACGTGAACGAGGCCGCTTCCGCCTTCACGGGTGCCGACCTGACGCGCCGCGTCGGGAAGTACATTCTTGACGCGTTCCCGGGTCTGGCAGGCTCCGAATTGCCGCGAACCTATGCGGACGTGGCGAAGGGTGGCCGCCCGGTCGACCTGGGATCTTTCGAGTATCCCGGCGACGAAGCGATCGAGCACAGCTACTATTCGGTGAAGGCGTTCCCCATGCCCAACACCTGCGCCGGCATCGTCTTCGAGAACATCACCGTGCGCAAACAGGTCCAGGAGATGGTCAGGAAGGAGACGGGGCGGCAGTAGGCGGCGGGGCCCATCATCATCCCGGCCTCGAGCCCGGACCCAGCGGCGCCGGAGGAACCCCTGGCCGTGTATGGATCCCCGCTTTCGTGGGGATGACAGGAGCCGCCGC
>JBFGEP010000143.1:0-3276 GCA_041580055.1 Rhodothermales bacterium
ATATCGAAAGCACGGGTATTCTCATGAGCTCGAATACGGATAGATTGAAGCGGCTCGTAAGGTCCGGCGGCGGCAAGCTGGTTCTCGTAGGAGCGATCGCCGGCGGCGGCGCAGGCCTTCTCGTGGGCAGTGCGGTTATAGGTCTCGTAGTAGGAGCGGCGACCGGTTTCGCTGTCGAGGCGGCGCGCAGCAAGAAAATGTCGTAGGCAGTCGCCGAATGCGGCGTCTGATTAACCCTGCGTGCTACCGGGCAGCCGTTCCTCTGTCAGCCAAGCCCCGTTCTTCCAGGTCCTCTATGCTTCGTGGCCAGTCGTCCTTGAGCAGCCTCGACAGCGATCGGTCGGCCAGGACCTTTCCCCCTGTCTGGCACGTGGCGCAGTAGTTGGTCTCGTTGTCTGCGTAGACAATTCGCTGCACCGGACTGCCGCAGTCCGGACAGGGTTTTCCAAATTGGCCGTGGACCGCCATGCCGTCTCTGAAAGCGGTTACCTTCGGCCAGCCGTCGGCCGTCTCGCGCCGGATCCGCTCCGTCCATTGCTGTAGGACGCTGCGGCACGATTCGTAGAGCCGCTGCCGCTCTTCTTCGGTCAGGCGGTTCGTCCACTTGACGGGTGAGAGGCGTGCCGTGTGCAGAATCTCGTCCGCATACGCTCCCCCTATCCCGGAGAACAGACGCGGGTCGGTTAGTGCGCGTTTGAGTGTGTGGTTCTTCGACACCACTCGATCCGAGAAGGCCTCCGCGTCGATGTCGAACACCTCGAGGCCGCCGGGATCGTGGAGGCGTACGTCGGCCTCGGTGTCGACCACGTAGAGTGACGCTCGCTTCTTCTTGCCTGCCTCGGTGAGGAGCAGTGTCCCATTCTCGAAGTCGAACGCGAAGAGCCCTCTCTTGCCGGGCAGGCCGGCGTCACGCTCTTTCCAGTGCAGCCGACCCGCGACCATCAGGTGCAGAATCATGAACATCGGGCCGCCCGATGTTCCGAAGTTATAGATGAGCCGCTTCCCGAGCCGAGAAACACGGGTCAGTTTTGCGCCGACCAGGGATCGGATCGGAGGCTCCACGCTGCGTACGAGGAAGACGCTTCGCAACCGGATGTTCTCGAGGCGCTGCCCAGCGACGTCCCGATTTAGCGCTTCGACGTAGTTCTCGATGTCAGGTAGCTCGGGCACTCGTTTGCTGCTGGCTCCGACCTGGAGGGATGCTTAGTGATCTCAGGATAGCGCAGAATCCGTGGAAAGGTCACTCCCGTGGCCGTTCCTCGTCGCCCTCGATTCCACCTCCGCGCCCGCCACAAAGTATCTGCGATTGGCCTCGTACGAAACATTATCTTGCGACTACTCTCCAGCACAGTCCACCTCGACGTTGACGGACCAGCTACGCCGCCGTCCCACGAGCACACTGGGGGTCGCAATCGCGATTCCCTTTGTCATGATGTGGGCCACCGAATCCGCGGGTCAAGATTCTGGCAGATTCGCGCGATGGGTCTGGGATGACGCGGTCGGGATGGTACAAAACACCCTGCCGTTCACGCCCGCCGTTTTTGTTGCGGGAGGGTTCGTGGTTCCCGCTGCCAGGCGCTTTGATGAGGAGGTGCTGGAATCCGTCCAGTCGGGATACAGCGGCACGTGGAAAGACTACCTCGACATCGCCAACGATCTCGGTAGCGCATATACCTGGCTCCCGGCCACATCGCTTTTTGCGATCTCGCTCGCAACCGACAACGAGAAGTTCCAGGACGCCGCGTTCACGTCCGCGGAAGCCGTAGTGGCTGCGACGGCGGTCACGGCGACCATCAAGTTCGTCATGGGTCGAGCCAGACCTCTTCAGAGCGAAGGACCGCTGCACATGCGACCCTTCTCGGGCAACGAGTCGTTTCCGTCCGGCCACACGACTATCGCTTTCGCGGTGATGACGCCGTGGATCGTGTACTACCCGGGCCCCGTGACGTATTCCCTCCTGATCTTGAGTGCGAGCACCGGTATCGCGCGCATCGCCAAGGACAAGCACTGGCCGACAGACGTGCTGGCGGGGGCCGCCGTGGGAGTGCTGACCGGGCGCTACCTCGCAAGGAGGCACCAGCGTGGCTCGGCCGTGCCCTCGACCACCGTTCAGCCCGTGGTCGGGCCGGGCGAGGTGGGACTTACCGTAAGGGTTCGGATGTAGGTTCTGTTCCGAGGCGGGTCGCCTCGGTCGCGGTCGGCGAGTAAATCCTGGTGATTGGCTTGCATGATGCGTGTTCAGGGCAATCCCCGACGGTACCTAGTGTGGGACCGTCGTATCCTGCGGCTGCACCTCCGGGTCGAAATAGAATGGTGTCGGATGAATAGGCGGAGCATCATATTGACGACACTCATGGTGTTGGCCTGTGTGCCCGGTGTGAGCGTATGCGCGCAGGTGGTGGCCGGGGTGGATGCCTCCGCGCGCCCCAGAATCGGCCTGGCTCTCTCAGGCGGCGGCGCAAAGGGTTTCGCCCACGTCGGAGCGATGCGCGTCATCGAGGAGGCCGGCCTGCCGGTGGACGTGGTTGCGGGCACCAGCATCGGCAGCTTCGTCGGCGCCCTGTACGCGGTCGGCTACACTGTCGACGAGATTGACAGCCTGCTCTACGTCGTCGACTGGCGGTCGCCGTTCGAGGAGGAGACGCCCCGCCGCGAGCAGCCGCTGGAGTACCGGCTGGACCGGGAGGGCCTGCTGCTGTCCCTTCCCTTCAGACGCGGCCAGGTAGACCTGCCGAGAGGGCTCAACTCGGGTCAGCGCATCTCGCAGATCCTGTCGAGGCTCCTGTTTCCGGCGTGGCACGTCCGCGATTTTACTACGCTGCCTCGATCCTTCGGCGCCGTGGCGGCCGATCTGCAGGACGGCCGGGCCGTGTTGCTCACCTCCGGCCATCTTCCGGAGGCTGTCCAGGCGAGCACGTCTATTCCGACCATCTTCGATCCGATGGTCGTCGGGGGTCGCACCCTGGTGGACGGCGGTGTGACCCGCAACCTGCCGGCGGAGGACGCGCGTGCGCTGGGCGCGGACGCCGTGATCTGCGTCGATGTGGGTGAACCCGTTCTGCCCGTCGATTCACTCGAGACCTTCCTCGACGTCCTTGTGCAGGCGGTCGGCTTTCGGGCACTCGAATCGACAAAGGCTCAGCGACGGATGTGTGACGTCCTGATTGCGCCAGAGGTGTCGGGTGTAGGTTCGTTCGAGTTCGAGCGGACAGCGGAGCTCGTCAGGGCAGGAGAGGAGGCGGCCCGACTTGTCCTGCCGCGTCTCGACGTCCTCCG
>JBFGEP010000144.1:0-3164 GCA_041580055.1 Rhodothermales bacterium
AGTCCGGAAGCGCGCGGGAGATCACTCGAGAACGCGATGTCGACACCCCGGCTGATCTCGGAAAAATCGCGCGACAGGCGCCGGCTCGCTGCCACGGCGTAGTCGGACCAGTGTCCGGGCCTCGACGGCTCGGAGGCACTCAGGCTCAGCGTCGCTGAGTCGTTCAGCGCTACGTCGTAGACCGAGACCTGCCTGTCGGTTCTCGGAACGGCGACGACCGAGATTCCGCGCTGCACCGAACAGATCAGGCTCCCACCCCCGGCATAGTCCGTGTGCTTGCCGAGGACCTCGATCCGGCCGGGCACGAAGCTGGCGAGAGCCAGGGCGCTCGGCCCGGTCTGTGTCGCCAGGTGACTTGCGCATCGGACCACGTGCGGCGCGCTGGCCCGGGCCGCGCTATCACTCAGGCCGCCTGCGATCAGACCTTCGTACGCAGCGTCGGCCTGGCCGAGCTGATCGAGTGGCGACCACCGGGCTCGGAGTAACTCGTCGATGTGACGGAATTCGTACATCAATCGCTGCCGGAAGACGAGAACGCGACCCTCGAAAGGCAAACGCGTCGGAACGTTTTCAATATATCCTTGCCTCGAGACAGCACCAAGGTTCGGTCAGCGATGCCAACGCGCGCCGCTGCTTCCCGGCACGTCGGTGCGCGTGGCTATATTCGCCGATCGCGACTCGGTCTGCCGAGCGATACTCAAGGCGCCCCATGATCCAGATTCAAAAGCTGGCGATCTCCTTCGGCGGCACGCCGATTCTTCGGGATCTGACGTGGACGATCCGTACGGGCCAGCGCATAGGCCTCATCGGGCCCAACGGAGCCGGCAAGACCACGATTCTCCGCGTCGTTGCAGGACGGCTCACTCCGGATGAGGGTTCAGTGTCTGCTCCGGCGGGCTCCACCGTCGGCTTTCTCGAGCAGGATGTCCAGGAAATGGACGCCGAACGTTCCGTGATCCAAGAAGCGATGACGGCCTTCGCCGAAATTGTCGATCTCGAAAGTCGAGAACGGCAGATCGTGGATCGGCTGGAGCAGATTGATGACCACGAGTCAGCCGAATACCTCGCGGTGCTTGAGCGGCAGGCCGAGATCCACTCCGAGCTCGTGAGACTCGAATCGCACCTTGCTCGACCCAGGGCCGAGGCCGTGCTTACGGGACTGGGATTCGACCCCGAAGACTTCGACCGGCCCCTCGGAACGTTCTCGGGTGGATGGCGGATGCGGGTGGCGCTGGCGCGACTCCTCCTCCGGAGCCCCGGTTTCCTGCTTCTGGACGAGCCCACAAACCATCTGGATATCGACAGCATCGACTGGCTGGAGGCGTACCTCAAAGGATATCCGGGAACGGTTGTCATCGTGTCGCACGATCGCTATTTCCTCGATCGAATGGTAAACGTGATCGCGGAGCTGTCGCGAGGTCGGGTCACCGAGTACCACGGCAACTACACGTTCTATCTCTCCGAGCGCGACAAGCGACGGGAGCTGCAGCGGGCCGCCTACGAAAATCAGCAAAAGCAGATAGCGGACACGGAGCGGTTCATCGAGAGGTTTCGGTACAAAGCCTCGAAGGCCCGACAGGTCCAGAGCCGGATCAAGATGCTGGAGAAGCTCGAACGCGTCGAGCCCGCGCCGTCCGACGAGGCAACCATAACGCTTCGATTTCCTGCACCCGTCCGCTCGGGTCGCGCCGTCCTGCACCTGTCACGATTCTCTAAAGCCTACTCGACGGCCGAAGGTCCTATCCGCGTTTTCGAGGATGCGGGTCCGCTGGGGATCGAGCGTGGCGACAAGATTGCGGTCATCGGCAAGAACGGAGCCGGAAAGTCGACACTGGCTCGAATGATATGTGGCACCGAGCCGTTCGAAGGGACGAGTGAGACAGGCTATCGCGTGGAGACGACCTTCTTCGCGCAGCATCAGGCCGAGTCGCTGAATCCGGTCCTGAATGTGCTCGAGAGTCTTCAGGAAGTCGCAGCCGGCCAGTCGGAAACGGACATCCGGAATCTGCTCGGGGCGTTTCTTTTTTCGGGCGACGACGTGTTCAAGCCTGTCAGTGTACTGTCAGGCGGCGAGCGAAGTCGCGTGGCGCTCGCGCGGACACTGCTCAGGCCGGCCAACTTCCTGGTACTTGACGAGCCGACGAACCACCTGGACATGCAGTCCATCAACGTCCTGATCGAGGCCCTCCAGCAGTATTCCGGGACGTTCGTGGTCGTTTCTCACGACCGTCATTTCCTCGATCGGATTATCAACAAGGTCTGGAGGCTCGGGGGCGGAACGGTCCGCGAGTTCATCGGCAATTACTCCGACTACATGTGGCAGGTTAGTCACGGTACGGCTCGCGACTTTGTTGACGCTGAAGACGGCGCCGTGCCGCAGCGCCCCGAAGACGAAAAGTCGCGCTCAGGTGGACCGAAGACCCGGGAGCAGAAGAGACTCGAGGCCGAAGAACGAAACAAGATCTACCGTGAGCTGCGGGAGGCCGGAGAGGTGAACCTCGAAGCCCTGACACCCAGACAATTGCGACAAGCGCTGCAGAGCGTCGAGAGTGAGATACTGGTGGTAGAGGAGAGACAGCATGAGATCGAGGCTGCTCTTGCTCGTCCGGAGGTGTACGCTGACGCGGATCGTGTCCGCGAAACCACTGAAACGTACGAATCCATCAAGAGCGAGCTGAGCGCTCTGTACGACCGCTGGGATCGGCTGGCGACCAGCCTGTCCAACGTCGAGGAAGCCCGGGACGGATCTTGATCACGGACGTCTACATAGCACTGGGTTCGAACGTGAGGCCCCGTGTGCGCTACATGCTCGCGGCGCTGCATCGCCTGTCACGCCTGCCGGATTCTCGGATTGCAAGAGTTTCCAGCGTTTATGAGTCCGCCGCCCATACCAGGGATGGTGAGCCACAGGCCGACTATCTCAATGCCGTGGTGAGAATGACCACCAACCTGGACCCGGCACAGGTGCTCGAACACTGTCTTCAAATCGAAGAGTCACTGGGTCGCGCGGCGAAGTCGAAGGGGACATGGGAACCGCGCACCATTGATCTCGACGTTTTGCTTGTACCCGGAGGACCCGTCAGCACTGCCTTGCTCGAGATCCCTCACCCGCGTATGACCGCACGCTTGTTTGTCCTCCGGCCCCTCGCGGAGCTGATTCCGGG
>JBFGEP010000145.1:0-3138 GCA_041580055.1 Rhodothermales bacterium
CCGTCTTGCATGCTGCCCGGGACTGGTATCCAGTGTTCAGCTCCTTTGAATGCGAGGCGCGGTTCGCTCGCTGCATTGCGCATCGGCGGATCGGTGTGTGTTCGTGCGCGATCCACACTTCGGATCAGCGAGCCGCCAGACGATCGAGCTCCTGCACGAAGTTCTGAACCAGGATCAGGTGACCGGGTGCAACGTCGCTACCCCTTCGGACCATCACGAAGCGTCGGCCGTCCGGCATCACATCGAAATCCCTGAACTCGTACCCGGCCACCGAAAAGAGCTGCTGCTGGGCCGTCACGCGGAACGCTGGATCGGCGGCCACGTTTGCCGCAACCATTCGAGCATCGGCGTTGACGAAGAACAACGATCGGCTGTCCGGCGCCCACGCCGGCTCGTCGCCGCCCTCCAGCGAAATCTGCCACCTCTCGACATGAGCGTCCGGAAAGGGCCTTACGTACACTTCAGGGCGGCCGGACTCGTCCGACACATAGGCGACCCATTCTCCATCAGGCGAAACCGTCGGATCCCTTTCATTGAAATTGCTCGCGGCGATGTCGACAGTGCGGCGGCGGTCCGAGGAAAAAGGTGCCGCGTGGATATCGTACTGGCCGCCACTCTCTTCCGTGTATACGACCCACGCCCCATCCGGGGAGAGCACGGCTTCGGCCACCTCTCCGGGAGCGTCCAGGAGCAGCGAATCGGCACCGCTGCCGTCGACATGTTTCACGTACAGATCCCAGTCTGTGCGGGCGGGAGGGCGTGGCCCGACGAAGATCATGGCGGACCCATCCCGGATCCACTGCGGATAGTAGTCCAGAACCGGACCGAAGCTGACGCGGCGAACCTCTCCGCGCGACAGATCGCCGACGAACACGTTGGGTGGGTTGCGATGTCTGAAAACCGTGACGGCAAGCTGCGAACCATCGGGTGAGATTGCCGGGTGAACGAGTCGCCCACGCCAGTCTGCCTCGAGCGTTTCAGCGCTGCCATCGAAACCGACAAGGACGACCTCGTCGGGGACCCTCGGGGCTTCCGTCACATAAAGAAGATCTCCGCTTCTGGACAGCTCGAAGTCCGCGCCCCGCTCACAGTCGTTCACGCTGATCCCGCGGATCAGCACAGCTGCGGGTCCGACGACGGACAGCCTGTCGGCATCGAAAGGGGCCCCCATCAGCGTTCCGTCCGCCCGCGCGAAAACGATGTGCCCGGAGGCGGCGTACTGTGCCTTGATGCCGCGCACGATCTGCCTGTGCGTTCCCGTCGTGAGATCCAGGACGGCGATGTCACGGTTCTCGGCCGCGCACATCGCTTGCCGTGCCACGGTGAACAGGACGCCTCGCCCGTTCGGAAGGGGATGCGGCCAGCCATGACTCACCTCATCGGCCTGCACGTCCAGCTGGGTCAGCCTCTCAACAGACCCTCCAGCGGACGGCATCCTTGCAAGGCCCTGGTTGCGCAGCGAGAAGTACAGCCAGTCATCCTCGCCCCAGGCGATGCCGGGAGCACCGGCCGAGTCCATGAGCATCTGCTCCCGATCACCCGCGACCGTCTTCACCCGGATCTCGCCGACATACGCCCCCGTCCGGAACGCCATCGCCCGCCCGTCGGGCGAAAAGGTGGCGTACTCCGCGTAGCTGAAGAAGGCCTCGGAGTCCAGTTGCCCGAGTCGCCGCAGCCTCCAACCACTTCGTGTGCTCGGGCTTCGCGTCGTGCGTGGGGCGTCCTCCGCGCGACCGATGTAGGCGAATGTCGCTCCGTCGTGCGACAGGACGACACTCGGTCCCCACCAGTTGTCCTGCCGTGGAGCGTCGGGCAGATCCAGCACCAGCCGCGTCACCTGACGTTGCGGCTCCGCCGGAGTGCGGAACCACCCCCAACCAGCCATGACGAGCGCGAGCGCGCCGACGAGGGCGGAACCGAGGGCGATACGTCTCCACTTCGGGCCGCCTCGTTCTTGCCGGTGCGCCGGGTGCTCCCACGTCGGCCCGGGGTGCGCTGATCCCTCCAGAGCCCTCGCAAAATCCTGAGCGGTCTGAAATCGGTCCGCCGGCAGTCTGGCGAGTGCGGTATGGACGACCGCCTCAATGTGTGGAGGAACGGCCGCTCGCAGCTCCGAAACGGGAGTGGGCTGGTCGGTCAGGATCTTGACGAGGATGGCTTGGGCGGTCGGGCCGACGTGGGGTGGCTGGCCAGCCAGCATCTCATACAGAACACAACCCAGGGAATACAGATCACTTCTGCCGTCGATCAGATGCTCGCCGGTGGCCTGCTCCGGGGACATGTAGCTCGGTGTGCCGAGCGAGAGCCCCGTCTCGGTCAGTCGCGTACCCCCCGCCTGTTGGACCGCGAGTGCGATACCGAAATCCGTGATCAGCACCCGCCCGTCATGGAGCATGATGTTTGCCGGCTTGATGTCCCGGTGGATGACACCGTGCCGATGCGCATAGTCGAGCGCTTCTGCAGCGTCCAGTGCGATGCGCGTTGCTTCGGCTACCGGAAGCTGCCGCTCACGGTCGAGGCGGTTCCGAAGACTCTCGCCTTCGACGAGGGGCATGACGAAGTAGAGAAAGCCGTCGACTTCACCCGAGTCGAACAGCGGCAGGATGTGCGGATGCTGGAGGTTCGCGGTCGTCCTGATCTCAGACAGAAACCGGTCGATCCCGACAATGGCAGCCAGCTCCGGCTTCAACAGCTTGAGTGCAACCTGGCGTTCGTGGCGCACATCCCTGGCCAGATAAACGGTCGCCATACCGCCTTGACCCAACTCACGCTCGAGGACGTATCTTCCTCTTAGGCTGGAGTTCAGCCGCGCAACGCGATCACCACTCTCCATTGTCCGCCGCTTTCGGACTTTGTGTTTCCAACCGCATGCCCCTGCACCCAATCTCGCGACTGCCGTGCCGCACGGTGAAGCCGCGCAAAGAAACACCAATTGACTGGAGTACTGCGACAATCATGACAGCAAAGATAGATTGCGCGTTATGTGCACACAATAAAAGACGCCGGCGCCACGGCTACCGCCCGTGGTGCCGAGCGATCTGCTCGTCCGTCAGCCGGAGGAATCGGGCCGCGTTGTGGTAGAAGATGTCGGCCTTCTGGTCGAGCGTCAGGAAGTCTGCCGACTGGATGGACTCGATC
>JBFGEP010000146.1:0-3133 GCA_041580055.1 Rhodothermales bacterium
AGGCGCCGCCGGCAATGCCGACGGCGCCCTCCTCGGGTTTCGAACGGAGGGATCAGTCGAGGCGGTCAAGGACGGTTGCCCGTTCCAGCCGAACCTCTCCGCCGTCATCCGTCGAGTAGCTGTCGAGAAAGTCGCGGCTCAACTCGTAGTCCCCTTCATACTCCGGTGCCTCATAGCCCCGGTAGTCGCGGTACCAGCCCTGGTCCGGCCCGGAGTCGTAGTACCTGTCGCTCAGCGACCGGCCGTAGTCCCACAGCCGATCGTCGTCCGGCAGCAGGGAAATCGGCGCGTGGCCGGCAAAGCGACCCCGGTTGAACAGGCGACTCCGGCGAGCCTTCTTGACCTTGCCACGGCGTAGATCCACGCGACCCACCTTGTAGCCGTGACCGTCCTCGTACGCACTGAACAGGTGGTCCGAGTAGTAGCGAGTCGCGATCATTTCGAAGCCGGTATACGAATCACCGAGGATGAAGATGTTGCGGTCAAACTCTATCCGGCCGTCGGTGTGAATGATCGCGCGAACCTTCCGAAGCGAACCCGGGATCCGGTCGACGGTCGACAGGAATCGACCGTTCTGATACAGATCGACCGCATCGATCTCGATCTCGACTTCCGAGTACCGGTCGTTAGCAAACAACACCTTGTGCCGGTAGTACGTGTGCACCTCTACGCGATTGCGCCGACGGTGACCGTGCCAGCCCGCATCCACGTACACCACCTGACGGTAGCGGAACCTGGGCCTCCAGTGGCTGTGGTAGCGGACCTCCCACGGCCACGAGAAACCGAGGTACAGGTGCGAGCCGATGTGTACATGGGCATCAACATAGTGATGATGGCCAGGATGGTGATACGCGGTGCACCATCCGTACCGGGACAGATGACGACGCTTGTGGAAGAAGAATCGGTCCTTCCTGTCGTACAGGTGCCGAATCGACTTGCCGCCGTCATACCTCGGGCCCGTGTATCGGGAGCGATACTTGCGGCGGTCGTCTACGCGGTTGCGTCGAGCACGCTCGGTTCTTCGGTCGCCGTCGCGGTGCTCGTCCCGCTCGATGCGAATCCGCTTCCTCCGAGCCTCGACCGCACCCGTGTTGCGTGTGCCCCGGACGTCACCACGGCGCACCTCGCGCGAGCTTCGGTCCCTTGAACCGTCATTGGAGGCGACGGCGCCACCCTGGCGAGTCTTCCGGCCGGAGTCTCGCCTGACGGCTTTCCTTTCGGTTCCAGCCTGCTCAGTCTTGCGACCCGAGTCTCGCCTGACGGCTTTCCTTTCGTTTCGAACCCGCTCGGTCTTGCGACCCGAGTTGCGCTTAACCGCCTTCCGTTCGTTTCGAGCCCCCTCGGTCGCCCTGGCCTTTCGATCAATGGTTCGAGCCGATCGCTCGGAGACCTTGCCGCTCTGTGGTCGTACCTGTTTTCGCTCGACGCGTACGTTCGAATCCGAACGACTCGTCGCGGCGCGCCCCCCTTGCGCCTGCGCCTCAGGTGAGAAGAGCATCGTCATTACGAGGACGCCCAGGCCTAGCAGCCGGGCAGCCG
Organism: Rhodothermales bacterium; assembly: GCA_041580055.1. Classification (GTDB taxonomy): domain Bacteria; phylum Bacteroidota; class Rhodothermia; order Rhodothermales; family JABDKH01; genus JABDKH01. Next base: position 1,540 of record JBFGEP010000146.1, read on the forward strand.
GTGCTGGATGTAGAACGTTTTTCATTTCGCTCACCCTGGTCATGGTTGATGTAAGGGGGACGTACTGGACGTCCACTGACCGGATGATTTGCGATAGGCGTGCCACACGGCCCCGGCGGCAGAAAACGCTCCGAAAGGGCCGTTAAAGACCGACTGAAGCGCTTCCTGCGCTTTGTCACACGAGAAAATCGTCCACTTTAGTAGACGAACAGGAGTCCCGGGAAGCGCGGCGGCCTAGCGCGAGACGCCCCAGACCATCACCCCGCCGACGTGGCCTGCGAGGGCCACGAGCACGGCCAGCGCTAACACGGCGGCGAAGCCGACCGCGCGGCCGGTCCAGCGATCCGTCGAGGGTTCCGGACGAGACCTGACTCGGTACTCTGCGAGCCCGAACGCGATCGTCAGGCCGATCGACAGAATCAGCGTTGCGAGCGCCAGTGTCTCGTGGAAGTCGACGAGCTCCTCAACGATGGGGACGTCCTCCGAGAGCTCGAGCATGGCCTCACCGGTCAGGTAAGCGAAAGCGGCCCCGGCGGAGCCGGCCAGCAGCAGGAGACCCGTCGACCGCCGCCAGAAGCCGCGCCCGGTCGCGAGCCAGACGGCCGCCGCGCACAGCGCGGCAATCAGCAACGCAATCGGGAAGTGGACCGCGACGGGGTGCAGGCTCGGTATTTCGTACTGAAGCACAGACTCCACGGATCGGACTGCGGTTGAAGGTTGCGGGGAGACGGGTCGAGGCGCCAGGACCGCCGTAACTTAGGGAGGTGCCTCTTACGTAGGCAACCGGCACAGGCACCCCTTCAAAAACATACTTCTGCGGAACCGCATGAAATTCTTCTCGACGCTCGTCGCGAGCACGCTGGGTACGTTGATCGCACTCAGTATCATCGTGCTGTTTTTCTTCATGTTCATCTTCGCGCTGGCCGCCTCGTCGGACGACGTGCCGTCGGTGCGGGAGGGCACCCTGCTCGTAGCGCAGCTCTCAGGAAGTATGCCGGAGCTGGTATCGGGAGACCCGGTCGCCCAGCTGCTCGCTGACGAGCCCTCGGTCGACCTCCGCTCGGCCCGGCGCGCGTTCGAAAAGGCAGCAGTCGACGACAAGATCACGGGCGTCTGGCTCCGACTCAAGCAGACTAACATGTCGTGGGCGGTGATGCAGGACCTGCGCTCAGCGATTGCAGACTTCAAGACGTCCGGCAAGCCCGTCTACGCCTCCAGTGACGATTTCATAACGACAGAAGGCGAATACTTCCTGATGAGTGTTGCGGACAGCATCTTCGCCGCTCCGGGGAGCATCTTCGAGTTCAATGGTTTTGCCATCGTGGCAACTTTCTACAAGGGCCTCCTGGACAAGCTTGCGATTGAGCCGCAGATTGTGCGGGCCGGCGTGTTCAAGTCAGCCGTCGAGCCCTTTCAGCGCGCCGACATGTCGGATGAGAACCGCGAGCAGCTCGCGGAGATGCTTGCCGCACAGGAAGGCGTATTCCTTGAGACGATTGCGGAGGGACGGGGTCTGTCGGTCGCTGAGCTGCGGGCTCGCGCCGCGACAGATGCAATCCTCGAGATCGAGGATGCCGCCGAGGCCGGACTGGTC
>JBFGEP010000147.1:0-3116 GCA_041580055.1 Rhodothermales bacterium
CGGAATCAGCAGCCCGCCCAGCCCATTGAAGACGGCTCCGGCGAGGGGCAGCAGCAGAATAAGCTGTACTTGGAGGTCTGGGCTCATACCGGGAAGTACTCGGACCTACGGCCTCGACGTGAGTGGACGGCACCCATCAGTGTCGGAAAAGATGAAAGTCGGTGACGTTGACGGACTCCTTGTTGCGGAAGATGGCGATCACGATCGCGAGGCCGACCGCTGCCTCGGCTGCCGCCACCGACATGACGAAGAAGACCAGGATCTGCCCTGACAGGTCGCCGAGGCTCTGGCTCACGGCGACGAGCGACAGGTTCACGGCGTTCAGCATCAATTCGACGGACATCAGAATGACGATGACGTTCCGCCGGAAGAGCACGCCCAGCACACCGATCACGAACAGGATCGCACTCAGCGCCAGGTACCAGTCGACTGCAATCTCCATTCCGATCGTTTGTGTGCTCAGTTTCTGATGGTGTCAGACGAAACGGCGTCTCGCAAGCATCACCGCACCGATAGTCGCGGCAAGCAACAGGATGCCGATGACCTCGAGGGGCATGGCATACACGGTGAAGAGTTCTCTGGCGATTTCGCGAGCGGAGCCCGTGGCTGCGGCCGCCTCCAGTCGTACGGGCCGCACGCCGGCGCCGAGGCCGTCGGCAACGACGTAGGTGAGCTGCGCCAGCACGCCCATGGCCAGCACGAAAGCGATCCCTCGTTTCCAGTCAAAGTGCTGGAGCCGCGGCAGTGCTGCGAGGTTGAGCAGCATGATCACGAACACAAAGAGGACCATGATCGCTCCCGCGTAGACCAGCACCTGAATGACAGCGATGAATCGTGCGCTAACGGTGAGATAGAGGCCGGCTACGCAGAAAAGATTCAGGATAAGCCAGAGCGCACTGGACACCGGGTTTCGCGACAGAAGCATTCCCAGCGCGGCTGTTACTGCGATGACCGCAAGCAGGAAGAAGGTGTACTCAGCTAGCATCTGGTGGGAATACTGGTCCGCACGTGCTGGCCCAACCGGAATCGGGTGAAGATGCGACAGGAAATGACTGGCTCAAACGCGGCCCGAAATTAGACAACCAGCCCTCGACGGGCAAGAAAAGATAGCGTAAAGACCCCCTAATCCGGACCGCGGTTCGGCCCGTCTGCCGACCGGACACCGGCGCTTCACTCGCCGTCGAACTCCCCTCGCCTTGCCCTCAGATCGAAATACAGGACGGGAAGGTAGATCGACTTTACGGTCGTGGTCAGAAGGCTGGAGGTGGCCAGGATCACGCCGTAGAGAAACCCGACGCCAGAGAGGATGCTGAGCGGGTCCGGCTGGGCCTGGAGAGCGACATTCCGCGCCTGATCGAAGCCTGTGAACAACAGGTCCTTGAAGAGAAGAAGCTGGAGCGGCGACATGATCATCGATACGAAAACCGCGAGCATGATGGCGAACAGCGCCAGGATGGCGAAGGTGCGAAGCGCTTCGCCACGCACCAGCTCGCTGCTGCGAGAGAACGCTCCGAAAACCGTCTGGTCCTCCCACGCGATAGTGGTCGCTCCGAAAGCCCATCGAACCTTCAGATACACTACACCATAGATGCCGGCCACGACGGCCAGCACGCCCAGCATGACCGACGCGGCACCCATATCGGCCATCACGGCCGCCACAATACCGACGTACGGGATGATGATGACAAGACCCACCGCGAGCTCGGCGAGGATCCGCTGCAGCAGCGCTCTCCACAGCCGGAAGCTCAGCGTCAGGTCAAAGGCCTCGCGCGTGCCGATGTGGCGCCCCACGAGCTCCCCGCACACGATGATCTGCATCGCGACAAGGGCGATCATCTCGACGGTCAACAGCACGACCGCGGCGATGAACAGAAAACCGATCCATCCGGCCAACTGCAGCAGAACCTCAAGCGGCCCCGCAGCGGTGCCTGCGGACTGCGCCACGCTGACGATGGCCGACAGGAAACCGTCCATGACCACTCCAAAAAAGAGGGCCGCCGGCAGCGCCACAAACAAGAAGACCAGCCCGATCCTCGAGAACGTTTTTCGGAGGAGCGTGATCGTTCGCTCGAGCACGTCGCCGACCGTCAGACGCGTCAACTCAAAAGGCTCACTCATGGGTCAGTGGAGGAATATTGTAACGGGTGTTCGAGCGTCTCCGTCACGGGCTCACCCTCGCTTCCCGCATGCTCAGCGATTCGATCAAGGATCGCGGAAACGAACTCGTCGGCCAGGATGCCCGGCTGCCAGTGTACGGTATCGGTGCGCCGTCGGTTACCGTGAACCCAGTTTGCCAGAATCCGGACTTCGTCGATCTCCTCCCGCATATAGCGCTCCGGGCGATCCTGATCGACGCCAAAGCACCTGTCGACGACGAAGCGGATCGAACGTCGCTCGGCGTCGGCGGGTCGAACGGAAACGGCCATCGTGCGGGCGAGGCGTCCGAACCGGATGAAGTAGAGACGGATCCTCGTCTTCCCCGCCTCCGGCAGAACCAGGACCGCGTTGCGATCGAACACGGGAGCGGCCACCATCTCGCTCCGGCTGATCAGACGCTGCAGTCTCTCGATGGAGTCGCGGTAGAGCCGCGCCTCCTCGAACTCTTCCTCCTTCGCGCATTCCAGCATTTCCTGCTCGAGACGATCGAGAATCTCCAGGTCCTTGCCCTGGAGGAAGTCGCGGACGCGCTGCACGTGGGTGTCGTAGTCGTCGCGTGATTCTGCCTCGCACGGCATGAGACATCTCCCCACCTCTCCGTAGAAGCAGCGGCGCCCGAGGCGGAGCGTGCCGTCGTCGCACTCTCTCAGGCTGAACATGCGCCCGATGAGATCCACGACCCAGTCCGCGTACGTCTGCCCCTGCACTGGACCGTAGTACTCCGCCCGGTCATCGACTATGTAGCGCGCCGAGGAAACGGTCGGATAGGCCGACGAGACATCGACTCGGATGAAGGGCCGTGTGGCGTAGCGCTTCAGTGCGCGATTGAATCGCGGTCGCAGCTCTTTGATGAGCCGGGACTCGGCCAGCAGGGCTTCCAGCTCCGTGGGCGTTTCCTCCCAGCTGACGTCTCGCACCACGTCGAGCATCTGACGAATTCGCGCGGGTTGCGCTTCGAC
>JBFGEP010000148.1:0-2924 GCA_041580055.1 Rhodothermales bacterium
ACATTCCTCTAAATCAGCAAAAAGCGATCATATAGGCAGCAGGAAAACATATTCTGGGTGTCGATTACCTGATTAAAAGTCTGATGCTCTGCCAGCTGAGCTACGGGATCGTGCGCCGTTTGCACAACAACACGTAAAGTTACGCCGCAACCGCATCGCGTATCAACCGGATGATCCACCGAGAAACTCGGCGACATCCTCAATGGGCACGAACCACACGTCACCATTGCCCTCGTAGTTGCTCGCGTCCATCTGCATCCACGAGGCATCGGCCCGAACGTAACCTCGGTACTTCTGCGACGTCAGGAAGTCAAAGACGTCCGCGGCCGAGTGGCCGTATCGAGCGCAGTACGTCTCGTCAATCTCCAGGTAGAGCAGGGGCCTCGACGTCTCCAGCAGTCTCAAGGCGCCCCGGAGGGCGAGCAGCTCCGCGCCCTCGATGTCCAGCTTGATGAACCGGAGCCGTGGCTCGGATGCGGCGAACATGTCGTCCAGCGTCGTTCCCTCGACGGCCACGGTACCCGTCGATCTCTCGCCCGGGCCTCTGAGATGCGTGTATCCCGTCAATCGGCGCCCGGCTGCATCCGCGTAGACCAGCTCAACGGGCCGCGCCTCATCGAGTAGCGGTCTGTCAATGACCTCCACATTCGTTCGCCTCAGGATTCGCAGCGTAGCACCAAGGACCCGCGCGTAGTACGGCAGCGCCTCGAACGCATATACCTGTCCGTCCGGAACCAGTCTCGAGAGGGCGACCGTCCAGTTGCCGGAGTGTGCACCCACATCGACCAACACATCCGAGGCTCCGACGTGCGGTCGCAGCAGCTCCACGGCCTCGACCGGCATGCGACCCAACAGGTGCCGACCTGTCCAGACGATGGTATGGACGATTTCTCGCAGACCCAGCATGAAGTGGTAGCCTCGCGGACGGGAGTCGGAATATACGGGCGGCACACCGGGAGGCTGGCCAGCTGCCATCGGGGCTTCGGCCCGAGACAAAAGGGCCCGCGCCGAATAGACGCAGGCCCTTGAGGTCGTCACGACGAGACCGCCGACAGTCAGGCGTTAGCAAGCACCGCCAGAATCGTCCGTTTCACGATCTCAGACTTCTCGTAGTCCACGTGCAATCGCAGATAATTCAGAGCCAACGGACTCCCGGTTGAACCCAGCGCGACCGCGGCGAGCCTGCGCACGCTGATCTCATCGGCATTCCGGTAGATGCGCATCAGGTCAAGCACGCCCGCGCTGACATCCACGTTGTCCGAATACTGGATCGCGAGACGCATCGCGCCGTTCTGCAGGCCCTCGTGGCCCGACGCGAGCGCCCGAACGAGGTTGTCGCCGAAAGTCTCCCACTGCGCCGACGACAGTGTCGCGGCCGGCGCCTCCAGACGGAGCAGGTAGGTGTCGTCCGCCCGGGCCGGTGAAGAGGCCGTCGCCGCAAGCAGGATCAGAATCAGGAATACTTTGAGGACCAGTCTGGGCTTTGACATTTCGCTTTCCCCCTTTCTGAATAGTGGAGCAGTACCCTCGGCGCTACGGATGTGGGCCGCGACGTTGCACCAGGTGTGAACTGCAGCAGGCGAACGGTCCATAGTCCCTGGCGAACGGCATCCCGGCGCGCGCGAGCAGAAGCAAGAGGGGCCAGGGGTGCGGGAAGGTCCGAGGGTTCCGCGTCAGAGCTCGACGATCGTGGACTCGATCGTCCCCGGTACACGCTCGCCGTTACGGGCCTCCGCCCTCCACCAGTACACGATTACCTCGATCTCGCCATCCTCCATCATGATCTCCGCGTACGGGACGGTCCGGGTCCGGCCCGCAGCAACGCTCTGGTCGTCGTCCAGGTGCGGAATCCAGTCGATCAGTGTCGACAACTCGCGACCGAACACGTTGAAGTAGATCTGATCGCTCGTTCGGTTGTCGAGGATGACCCTGAGCTGGTCTGAGCGGACGCGAAACGTACCGTCCTCGTCCTCGAATATGGCGCACCCTGCCAGGGTCGGTATCAAAACGACAAGGCCGAGGATCCACGCCGAGATTAGCCCCGAGAACCGTCGGCGAGATGGGGTGTCGATGGGGCCGTTGGGTTGCATATTCGGCCAGGCTCGGTTGAGGCGATTCAATCGAGAAGATATGTCCGGCCGCCGTGGCCGTCCCCGCACGACGGTCCGGCGATCGCCGGCGAGTGCCAACTGGCACATTACCCGATGCAAACGACGCACCGCCCGGGACAGACCGGACATTCTGGAGGGACAATCCGGACGTTCGGTTGAATCACGGCCGGATGGCGCGTATTTCGTGATTCAGAGGACGTACCCTGCCGATAAGCAACTGCACGATAATTGCATCGGAGGCTGTCATGAACCATTCATTCAAGCTTATGCTCTCGAGTTCTCTCTTCGCGGCCGTCGCGCTGTTCGTCGGCACGGCGTGCAGCGACCTTAGTGTCACGGACACGCTGGACGAATCGGCGATAACCGCAGGCAAGAGCCCTGCCGTTGCGCGCTCCGGTCCGGGTGCCCTCACGGTTATGACGCGCAACGTATACATCGGCGCCGGCGTGGACGCAATCATTGCCGAACAGGACCAGCAGAAGATCCCGTTCATGGTCGCAGAGGCCTTCCAGACGATGCAGGAGACGAGGTTCGAGGAACGGGCTCACGCCTTTGCACGCGAGATAGCTACCTACCAGCCGCACCTCGTGGGCCTGCAGGAGATAACGCGGGTACGGCTGCAGTCGCCCGGTGACCTGCTGCTCGGAGGGACCACGCTCGCGGAGGACGTGTTTCTGGATCACCTCGACGTTCTGATGAGCACACTGGCGGCCTATGAGCTCGACTACGTGATCGCGGGCGTCATCGAGAACATCGACGTCGAGCTGCCGATGTTCGTCGGCCCCGACCCGTTCAACCCATTGAACTATGATG
>JBFGEP010000149.1:0-2847 GCA_041580055.1 Rhodothermales bacterium
CGGTCTCGCCGTTGTCCGTCAGCACGACGAGCTCGGGGTTTTGCGAATCTGCGATCCAATCGTAGGTCAGCTCGCCCAGTGGGTTCTCGAGTACCTCGCTGAAAAGATTCACAGTCGAACCCGACACGACGGCCCTCGCGAGTAACTCGGGGCGAATTCTGTATCCGAGCTCCCATACCAGAGTATCTGAGCACACCGATCCGTCGCTCGAGCAACCGACGATCGCGTTGACGCCTTCCTCGAGAACAATGGGCACTTCGAAAACACCGTCGGGTGCTTCGAAGGGATAGGCTTCACCGTTTCGGTGGAGCACAGCTGAAGAGACACCCATTGTCGTGCCCGACACCACCGCATCCTGCCGCCAGAGTACTGCATCTCGCTCATCGAGCACAATCGATTGTGCAAAGGCACGAAAAGGCGTGAACAGAACCAGGCACAGTAGCAGCACTGATCGGAACGGCCACACGTCCCGTACAGAAAGCAGGAGCGTTCCCGACCCCACGCACCGATTGTCGCCGACTGACTGCATATAATCAGAATTGAATATGGGGTAGAGAAATACTCCTTCCCGAACGACCCACGTGGAGGCGGATGACGTAGAGGCCGGAGGCTACCGACGATCCGTCATCGCTCAGACCATTCCACGTTAAGAGATGAACCCCCGCCGTCCTCCAGTCATCTGCGAGGCGGGCTACGCGCCGTCCCGTAACGTCAAATACCTCGACGGTCACGCCCGACTCTCGCGGTATTCGGAATTCCACGTTCGCGCTGCTCCGGGATGGACTCGGGTAGACCGCCAACGAGGGAGATTCCCGGGGTAGGACTTCGCGGGAAGCATCTGTCGACTCGGACTCGGTTATCGTCAAGAACTGGTCTGCCGCTACATCCGCGAGGGTTGTCACCTCCCCCGAAGGCCACCGAACCTCGACCGTGTCGGCCGTCGTACTCTCGCCCAGTCCGAAGTAAGCTCCTGATTCGTCTCCGCCGCCCAGGCTCGACCCGCTCCTTGTCTCGTAATACTGCCGTTGCCCGTCCGGCGTCGCCACGACTATCAGGGAGCCGATTCCGTCTCTGTTCGACACCGTTCCCTGCAGCTTGATAGCGAGGAAGTGTCCGTCGGGGGAGCTTTCGTTGCGATACAGCCGAATATCCTCCCCTATGTTCACGATCAACAGGTCCAGGTCCCCGTCACGGTCGTAGTCGCCCGTGATCGACGTACGCGCCTTCAGCGGAAGATCCACCCCACTCTCCGCCGATACGTCCGCAAAAGTGCTGTCGGCGAGGTTGTTGAACAGCGCGTTTGGCTGCGGGTCGGTACCGCTCGGGGTGTCGAGCATGAGGGTGCCGGCGGCGACAAATAGATCCTGCGATCCGTCCCTGTCGTAGTCAAAGAAGTTCGCTCCCCAGCTGAAGGTCCCCCGTATAGGAGCTCCGGGGTCTCCGGGGTCAAGGCCCACGAGCACCGCCGCCTCGGAAGCGCGGTCCTGGAAGTACCCCCCGTAATTTGTGAGCAGGGTCGTGCTCTTTCCGATATTCGTGAAGTAATAGTCCTGCCACCCGTCGCGATTGTAGTCGCCCACGGCGAGCCCCATCCCGTGACGGCAGAACGATGCTCCGGCAGCCTCAGCGACTTCCGTGAAGACCCATTCTTCCGGGTCCGGGCCGCCGTCGTTCCGGAAGAGCAGGGTCGGCTGATATCGCCCTGCCTGGCCAAACGGGCAATCGTTGATTAGCAGCAGATCCGCATCTCCGTCGGCGTCGAAGTCCGTCCAGCCCCCGACAAATCCGTATCCGCTCAGGCGCTCGATACCCATCAGATGGGACACATCCGTGAACGTTCCATCGCCGCGGTTGTGGTAGAGTCGGTCCTGGCTAGAGTAGGACAGTCCGCGCAGGTCCATATGGTTGGCGACGTACAGATCGAGGAACCCGTCTCCGTCGAAGTCGCCCCACGCGGCAGCCGTGCCCCTCTCCCGCTCGCCGGCCGGGAAGCCCGCTGTCGCCGTGACGTCGACAAAACCCGTGCCCGAGTCGTTGCGGAGCAGGACATCCTTGTCACTGTTGGCCAGATAGATGTCAGGCCAACCGTCATTGTCGAAGTCGGCCACGGCGACGCCGGCGCCGGCGTGATCAGGATCTGTGGCGCCCAGGCTTTCCGCCACTTCTTCGAACAAACCGCCGTCGTTCCGGAACAGCGCGTTCGGCCCCTCGCCTTGCGTCACGTACAGGTCAAGGTCTCCGTCCTGATCGAAGTCGATCCATGCCGCACCCGTGCCGACGCCCATGCGCATGACATCGAAGACGGGCCTATGAACCAGAGCCACACCGCTCGACTCGGTGACATCGCTAAACAGGGGCGACGTCTGACTCCCAGCGGGCCCCGTCCAGGCAATCAAGGCCAACAGAAGGCTGATTCTCGGAACTCTCAATTCTCTTATTCCCCGGACCGGCTTGATTGTGGAAGGCGGTCCCATGATTCCAGCAGCTCTCGAAGACGGCGGAATGAATCCTTCGGCGTGCCATCCACGCGTATAAGCCCTCCATTAGGAATGAAGGTGCGGAAATCGGCAAAGTCATACCACGACACGCTGTGGATGTAAGGCTTGCTGTAGAAAGCGGTGAAGGTCTCCTCCAGCCAGTCGGCCTGTAGATCCTCGTCCCACGGCCGGTGCCAGTCATAAGGAGCACCGGGCACGTCCCTGTTCTCGAGGACGATATCCTGCCGCGTCAATCCGGATGAAGCCCCGATCTCCGTGATGTGCACCGGCTTTCCGAACTCCGCGAAGCGGTCCACCAGCCTGACGATGTCCGCCAGGCTGCGGCGCGGGAAGTACATCTGTACTCCGA
>JBFGEP010000150.1:0-2811 GCA_041580055.1 Rhodothermales bacterium
AACGATCCTAGAGGCACCGGACTCCATCGGAAACCCGACTCGACTGCAATGTCGCGACATCGAAGTTTTGCCCGACGCCGTCACGACGAGACCAGAACGGCGCCCGATGCTCTCCGTCTGTGTCTGTTGTTCGGACCGCTTGTTCTCCAGGTGGCGGCCGTACGCCTCCTTGAGACGACGATGCTCCGGCGGGGCACCCTCGTTCCGGTCGAGACGCTGCTCTGGACCAGCGGCCCTCTGCCCTTCCTGAATGTTCTGATCGGACTCGGAGTCTATCGGGTCGCGAGACTACGGATGCCCGGTGTTCCCGCCGTGATTCCATCCGCCATCGGAACAGCGGCCGCCGCACTCACCTCGGCCGCGAGTTATCAATTTGCGCCCTGGTGGATCACGGGTTGGGTCGCGCCATCCGCAATCGAGGTGCTCAGGCCCGACGTTCTCCTTGTCCTGGCGATCGCTACCGCAGCGATGCTGCTGCTGGGTCTGGGCGGCCCCCGCACAAGGCGGTGCACCCGGCTGACCGTCCACATCCTCGTTCCGTCGGTCATGACGGTCTCGCTAGCGGGCTTCGTGTATTTCCTGTCCACGGGAAGCCCCGCCGACTGGCAGATCATGAAATACAGCGTTGCCAACTTCGGCACGATCCGCGAGCTCGTAGCCGGGAGTCTGAAGATGTACCACCTGGCCATCCTGGCGACGCCCTGGCTCTGGTCGTATGCGCTATGGTTGCTTCATCGAGAAGTCGGGCGAACAGCAGCATCGGCCGCGCTTCGGCCTTCGGCGGTCCTGTCACTGGCTCCGCTGATGGTCCTGCTCGGATTCTCCCCAGCTGCGAACGTGCCCCCATCGGTCAATTCCGGAAGTCTATATCGCATCGTAGCTACTGCGGCGGTCGACATTGCAGGCCTTGAGAACGCGGTGGTCGAAGATATCGGGGCGATCGGCCTGCCCGACTTCGACGCGACCGGCCTGGCGCTGGACAAGACCGACTCCACGATCACTCCGAACATTGTGATGGTCCTGATGGAATCTGTTCGGAGTCGGTCGACCACACCGTACAACCCCACGCTTCATACCATGCCGTTCCTCGACTCACTCGGCAGGGCCGGTGCAATCGTAGAGAACATGTACGCCGTGGTGAGCTACACGAACAAGGCGCTCGTCCCGATATACGCCGGGATTTACCCACGGCCCGGTCGGGACGTCGTCGAGGCGACGCCGGACGCCATCCCGGCGAAGGGCCTGCCAGACCTGCTCCGTCCGCTGGGCTACAAGAGCGCCTTCTTCACGTCCGCCACCATGGAATTCGAGAGAAAGGACCGGATTCTCGACAACCTGGGATTCGATGTCGTCAAAGGCATAGACGACATGGACGTCGACGGCTTTCACACGAAAGCGTATTTCGGATACGAGGATCGCGCGGCACTCGGGCCGGCGCTCGACTGGGCACGCACGACGAGCGAGGACGGACATCCCTTCTTCCTGAATTTCCTGACGCTCACGAGCCACCATCCGTACGATGTCCCGCCGGAGTTCCTGCGCATGGAGTTTGATAACGCGGACCGCGAACTCTCGGACTACTACAACTCTTTGCGATACACTGATGACGTCCTACGCAGCATCGTGAGAGGGCTGAACGATGCCGGACTGGCCGAGAACACGGTCTTTATGTTCCTGGGCGACCACGGCGAAGCGTTTCAGGAGCACATGGAGCGGACGCACGGCAACGTCGTGTGGGATGAGGCCCTCCAGGTACCCGCTGTCATGTTCGGTCCTTCCCACATAAAGCCGGGCCTGCGCATCCGGGGTGCGAGACAACATCTCGATCTGCTGCCGACGATTGCCGATCTACTGCAAACACGGCTCGAGGGAGGGTACATCCCGGGCCGCTCGCTCTTCGCCACCGTCGCGGACGGTCGCTCACTGTACCACCACTCTCTCGACGACGGCAAGGTGATGGCCCTGCGCCGGGACTCTTTGAAGTTCATGTATTTCTTCAAGCAGCGACCGACTCAAGTCTTCAACTATCTTGCGGATCCAGAGGAGAGGCTGGACCTTGCCGCGCGTTATCAGGCCGGAGTCCTGGCCCGCGTTGAGCTCGAACTCCTGCTGTGGAGAAAAAGGGTGATAGCCGCGTATCCTGAGCGCCGACGACTTCGGCTTTTTCCGAATTCCATATCGGACAGCTCGACGGTCGCTACCCCCCAGACAGCTGCCGTCTCTCGCTGACCGTCACTCACATCCGCAGGATGCAATTGGAGTCCGATGGCGGCCTTGAGGCCTTCCTCAACGAACTCGTAGCTCGATTCGAAGACCCGTCCTACATCGAGTACGACCCCATTGCCGTTCCTCACGGCTTCGACGACCCCCGCGACCAGGAGGTGATCGGGCTGTACGCCGCTCTGCTCGCGTGGGGACGTCGAGACACGTTGCTCCGAAACCTGGAAGACCTGTGTGAGCGCATGCAGTACAGACCCTTCCGGTTTGTCAGGGAGTTCAGTCCCGACCGCGACGCCACGTGTCTTTCAGGATTTCGTCACCGCACGTTCCAGCCGCTCGACGCAGTCTGGCTCACCGCCAACCTCGGGTCTCTGCTCCGGAAGCACGGAAGCATCGAGAAGGTGTTTGTGCCGAACGACACTCGTGGACAAGCCATCGCGCGCTACGCCATCGAGCGCTTCTCGCAGTCCGTCCTTGACGTTCCCGGCACACCCCGCCGACTCGCCAAGCACCTGGCGCGGCCGAGCACCGGCAGTGCCTGCAAGCGGCTCAACATGTATTTGCGATGGATGGTGCGCCCGGGACCGTTTG
>JBFGEP010000151.1:0-2774 GCA_041580055.1 Rhodothermales bacterium
GAGGTGATGGACTTCGCGCTGATCTCTCAGGCTTCTTCTCTGAGATCGCGCGTGCCGTTCCTGAATATCATGGACGGCTTTCGGACGTCGCACGAAATCCAGAAGATCGAGACCCTCTCGGACGAAGACATCCTTGCGCTGATCGACGAGGACGCCGTCCGCGCGCACCGCAGTCGCGCCCTCTCTCCGGACAACCCGTTCATACGGGGCACGGCGCAGAACCCGGACGTCTACTTCCAGGGACGTGAGTCAGCGAACCCCTTCTACCTTGCCGCCCCCGGGATCGTCCAGGACACGATGGACGCGTTCGCGAAGCAGGTCGGTCGGTCCTACCGCTTGTTCGACTACATCGGAGCACCCGATGCCGAGCGCGTCATCGTGATGATGGGCTCGGGCTGTGAGTCTGCCGAGGAAACGATCGACTACTTGAGTGCAAAGGGAGAAAAGGTGGGCCTCGTCAAGGTCCGATTGTTCAGGCCGTTCTCGAGCGAGCACCTGGTTGAGGCTCTTCCGAAGACCACGCAGTCGATTACCGTGCTCGATCGCACCAAAGAACCGGGGGCCTCGGGTGAGCCATTGTATCAGGATGTCATAACGGCGGTGGCAGAGAATCTCTCGGCTGAGAAGCCGCGCTTCGACCGAATGCCGAAGATCATCGGCGGCCGTTACGCGCTGTCCTCCAAGGAATTCACGCCTGCCCATGTCAAGGGCGTGCTCGACAACCTCGCGGCATCGAAGCCGAAGAACCATTTCACAGTCGGTATCGTCGACGACGTCTCGAACACCAGCATCGAGTACAATGAGGAGTTTCGGATCGAGCCGGACGACGTGACGCGCGCCGTGTTCTGGGGCCTCGGAGCCGATGGCACGGTTGGCGCGAACAAGAACTCGATCAAGATCATAGGCGACGAGACCGACCTCTACGCGCAGGGCTACTTTGTCTACGATTCGCGCAAGTCGGGCGCCCGGACGATCTCGCACCTGCGCTTCGGTCCACGGCCGATCCACAGCACGTACCTGATCGAGAAGGCCCAGTTTGTCGCCGTCCATCAGTTCGGCTTCCTCGACCAGTACGACACCCTCGCGATGGCCGAAGAGGGTGGCACGTTCCTGCTCAACAGTCCGTTTGGGCCCGAGGAGGTCTGGGACAAGATCCCGCGCCGCGTGCAGGAGCAGATCATCGACAAGAAACTGCGGTTCTTCGTAATCGACGCTTACGAGGTCGCCAGAAATCAGGCGCTTGGGAGCCGCATCAACACCGTGATGCAGACGTGCTTCTTTGCCCTGAGCGGAATTCTTCCGCAGGACGAGGCGATCGAGAAAATCAAGACGGCCATCAAGAAGACGTACGGCAAGCGCGGCGAGGCCGTCGTCAAGAAGAACTTTGCGGCTGTGGACGCCTCCGTCGCCAACATGCACGAGGTGACGGTCCCTGCGTCCGCGACGAGCACGATCGAGATTCCTCCGGTGGTTTCGGAGGACGCACCGGACTTCGTCCGCGAGGTCACGGCGAGGATCCTCTCCGGCCACGGAGACGACCTTCCGGTGAGCAAGTTGCCGGCCGATGGCACCTATCCGTCTGGAACCACCCGATGGGAAAAGCGCAATCTGGCGCTTGACGTACCTGTCTGGGAACCGGACCTCTGCATCCAGTGCGGGAAGTGTGTCATGGTGTGCCCCCACGCGGTGATTCGAGCGAAGGTGGTGGAAGAGGAGAGCCTCGCGGGGGCGCCGGCCGGCTTTAAGACCATGGACGCCAGCTGGCGTGAGCTCAAGGACCTGAAGTACACGCTGCAGGTCGCGGTCGAGGACTGCACCGGCTGCAAGCTCTGCGTTGAGGTCTGCCCGGCCAAGGACAAGAGCCAGGTCCATCGGAAGGCGATCAACATGGCGCCGCAGCGACCGATTCGGGAGCAGGAGCGGGAGAACTGGACCTACTTCGAGGGCCTGCCGGACCTGACGCGGAACGGCGACAGCCGGGGCCTGAAGTTCACGAAGGTGAAAGACGTCCAGCTGCTAGAGCCCCTGTTCGAGTTCTCGGGCGCGTGTGCCGGCTGCGGCGAGACACCGTACCTGTCGCTGATGACGCGGCTGTTCGGTGATCGGACGATCGTCGCCAATGCGACGGGTTGCTCGAGTATATATGGCGGCAACCTGCCGACGACGCCCTGGACGAAGAACAAGGAAGGACGCGGTCCGGCCTGGAGCAACTCGCTGTTTGAGGACAACGCCGAGTTCGGGTTGGGGATGCGGCTCGCCGTCGACAAGCAGCGCGAGTATGCACTTGAACTGCTGGGCCGACTGAGAGAGTCCGTTGGAGCGGATCTCGCGGACGCCCTTGTTGGCGCGGATCAGTCGACCGAGGACGGCATTCACGAGCAGCGCGACCGCGTCGCGAAGCTCAAGGAGAAGCTCGACGGCAAGAAAGACACGACGTCTCACGATCTGGTCAGCGTAGCCGACAGCCTAGTAAGAAGATCCGTCTGGATTGTTGGAGGTGACGGCTGGGCATACGACATAGGATATGGTGGACTCGACCACGTGCTGGCGAGCGGGCGCAACGTGAACGTCCTCGTGCTCGATACGGAGGTGTATTCCAACACGGGCGGACAGGCATCGAAGGCCACCAGTCTCGGCGCGGTTGCCAAGTTCGCGGCCGGTGGAAAGAGGACGCCCAAGAAGGACCTTGGCATGCTGGCCATGGGCTACGGATACATCTACGTCGCCCAGATCGCGATGGGGGCCAACGAAAACCAGACGATCAAGGCGTTCCA
>JBFGEP010000152.1:0-2772 GCA_041580055.1 Rhodothermales bacterium
ATCTTTCAAAATCCGTCCCTAAAGTCGATAACGTAGACAGGACGGAAAGTCTGGAGGTCTGGGTAATGAAAGCTCTCGTCGCGCTACTGTCCGTCGCCTCGGCCGGCGCCCTGTACGCCTGGTCGCTGCACGCGAGCAAGAAGGTCAGCCGTCTGTACGCTGGCTAAACAGCCGGCCAGTCGCCGGATCAACGATCCTCGAGCACCAGGTCGAGGAGGTGCACGATCGTGTCACGCAGCTCTCGCCGGTCGACGATCGTGTCGACGAAGCCGTGGTCCCGGAGGAACTCCGCCCTCTGAAAGCCTTCCGGCAGGTCCTGCCCCATCGTCTCGCGAATGACTCTCGGACCCGCGAAGCCGATGAGCGCACCCGGCTCGGCAAGATGGACGTCGCCGAGCATCGCAAACGAAGCCGTAACGCCGCCCGTCGTGGGATGTGTCAGAAGCACGAAGTAGGGCAGCGACTTCTCTTCCAGGCGCGTCAGCTGGGCGCTCGTCTTCGCCATCTGCATCAGGCTGAGCGCGCCCTCCATCATCCGCGCACCGCCGCTCTGTGCAATGATGAGCAGAGGAATCTCCCTTTCGTACGCGCGCTCGATAGACCGCGCCAGGATCTCACCGACCACAGACCCCATCGACCCGCCAATAAAAGAGAAGTCCATCGCGCCCACGGACACCTCGCGGCCGCCGATGAGGCCTGAGGCTGCCTGCGCGCCGTCGTTCAGACCGGTCTCTCGCTGGGCGTCGAGCAGGCGGTCCGAATACTTCTTGCGATCTACGAATCCGAGTCGGTCGACCGCGTAGAGGTCTTCGTCGTACGTCTCGTACCGGCCGTCGTCGAACAGAAGGTCGAAGTACTGCTTGGCGCTCATCCGAAAGTGGTGGCCGCACTTCGGGCACACCAGGAATTCCTCCGCGAGCTCCCGCCGATGGATGGGGTCAGAACAGCCGGGGCATTTGACCCACTGGCCCTCCGGGACAGAGATTTGATCCCGCAGGTCGGTCTGGATACCCGCCTTCTGTCGTTTGAACCAGGTCATGTCTGCCTGTGAATCCTGTATCTCTTGTTCCAAGTTTCGGCTAGTCTGGGAGTCGCTTGAAAGCTGACCCACTGTCGCGGACGACGAAATCCTTGAGATAATAGGGCTCAAACGACCTCAAGTCATCAAAGTGCCCTACGGCTGCCCGGGCCAGCCCGATGCGGCCGACCGACTCCGCGCCCGACACGAACGCCGACCCGATGACGTTCCGTGTCTCGGCTCGGGCTACGAGATCGGAGGAGGCGTCGCCGACTACGGCCACACGCCTATCCGCTGCAAGCTCCCGAATCCGACGCAGCGCAGCGGGCACTTCGAGCACCGCAGCCTCGATGACGACTGTGGGAGCGGCGGAATCGTCGCCGGACTCGTAGGCGCCGAAGTAGAGCTCCTGGCGCCGGGCTTTCAACGCAACGATCGTCAGATCAGGGGAATCGCCCGACGCCCGGGCATGTCGGGCCGACGCGTGCGCGTACGCCTGCAGTGTGGGCACCCCGACAATGTCGGCTCCGTACGCGGTGGCAAAGCCTTTCGCTGTGCTGACGCCGATGCGCAGGCCGGTGTATGAGCCAGGTCCCGCCGATACGGCGATCACCTCTATATCGGAGAACGTGAGATGCGCCAGAGCCACGACCCGCAGGGCCATCGGTACCAGTTGCTCGGCATGCGAACGAGGCCGCAGGCACGTCTCCGTAGATACGACTCCGTCCGCCCGCAGCACGGCAACGCCGCACGCATCTCGTGCCGTCTCGATGGCCAGGAGGTTGGTTCCACTCGGACTCATGGTGCTGGGTCGGCTGTTTTCCCTGATTCCTCACCGGCCGCTCCGATATCGAAGGACGACCTTGACTATTTTGGCGCTCTGTGTAATTTCTGGGCCCTTTCGCGAAGAGGCTGTCAGCCTCTTCGGACGCGGTCGATGCGTTCAGGATCGGCGGGCGATCGCTGTCGTCGGGTTGTCGTGTCACCTGCGTCGACGGGCTGATCAAAGATAATATTCGCTTTCCGACTTGCCGGTACGGCGAAATCGCCGAAGCGCGGGCTTCCGACGGGCACTGCTAAACACGAGGTCAATCCCAGATGAAGGTTTACGACGGAGCACACATTCGCAACGTAGCACTGGTGGGCCACCAGGGAAGTGGCAAGACGATGCTTGCCGAGGCGATGCTTTTCGCATCAGGCGCCATCAACCGCATGGGGTCCATAGAGGAAGGCTCGACCGTGAGCGACTATCACCCCAGTGAGAAAGAACGCGAGATGTCTGTGTTCTCGTCGCTCGTTCACGCCGAGTGGGAGGGTCACAAGATCAACATCCTGGATACGCCGGGTTACCCGGACTTTGTCGGCGAAGTCGTCGGCTCGCTGAAGGTTGCTGATACGGCCATCTTCGTGATCGACGCGGCCGAGGGCGTCCAGGTCGGCACCGAGCTTGCATGGGAGTCCGCGAAGAAGTCCAGTGTGCCTGCGATGTTCGTCATCAACCACATCGACAAGCCTGACATCGACTTCGACGGCATCGTCGAGCAGATTCGGGAGCGATTCGGACGCGGCGCCACGGTGGTGCAGGTCCCGACGGCGGCCGGGTCGCGTACGCTGGTAGACGTTCTTGTGATGAAGCAGCTGACGTTTCCGGAGGGCAAGGGGAAACCGCAGGTCGCCGAGATTGATGAGCAGTACAGGGACCGCGCGGAGCAACTCCACAACGAGCTCATCGAGAACATCGCCGAGAACGATGA
>JBFGEP010000153.1:0-2762 GCA_041580055.1 Rhodothermales bacterium
CAAGTATGTCCTGAGGACCAACCGTCTCCGCGCAACAGCAATGAAGAGACTCTATAACATGAACATCACATACTATACTCTGTTTCCCGGACTCGACGGCCTCGCTCGGTCCATGGGCTTCGAGTCCGAATACAACTGGGCTTTCGATCCGCGCACGATGAAGCGCAAAGAAGAGTAGTTGCGGTCGCAGTGCCAGTGCAGAACCCGGAGTATCGCCCGTGGATAGCGTCGAGGTTTCCGAGGGCACTGGCAGTCAGAAGATCCGCGGTTGTGGCTCGTGCACTTCCACGCGCGGTTGCCGGGATGAGTATTCACAGAGCCGGAGCAATCTGGGCCGACGGACATGAAGCGTATGCGACATACCTGCCTCCATGACAATGTACCGGTCCGGACAGCCACGGTCGCCGGCCTGGTCATGGGTCTTGTGGCTGACCCACCTGCTCACGCCGCGGCGCAGGAGATCCATGGTACCTTGGTGAGTGAAGGGCAGTCCGTCGCCGGTGCCGTCGTGTGGCTGCTCGAGGCCGATCGGCGAATCACCCGTGTCTTCACTGACAGTCTTGGTCGGTTTCTGGTGCGAGCAGGAAAACCTGGAACGTTCGTGCTGCTCGCAGAGCGGATCGGGATGACGTCGGCTCGATCGGGTAGTCTCGACGTTGGTGCGGACGGCGTTCGTGGTTACGTGTTCGATATTGCGCCCTCGCCCGTTGATTTACCCGCGATTGCCGTCGACGCGGATCGTCGCTGCTCTGGAATATCCGACGGCGATGGGACCTATCGCGTCTGGGATGAGGCACGCAAGTCCCTCGAGGCCATCGTCCTCACGGAAGGACTTGCCCAGACGCGGTTAGCGGTCGTGTCGTTCGAGCGAGAACTCGACGCACGTTCTCTGGCGGTCCGACAGCACGTTGTCTCGACGCGGGCCGTCCTGTCCCGAGTTCCGCTGCGGAGCTCACCACCGGATGAGCTCGCCCGGGAGGGCTACATTCGCGAGTCCGGCCGCTCGATCGAGTATTTTGCACCGGACGCGACGGTTCTGCTTTCGACCTCGTTCGCTGACCTGCATTGCTTCCGCTTGAACTTCTCCGATGATCGACCCGATCAGGTTGGTCTGGAGTTTCGGCCGATCAGTCAAACGGGAGTACCTGACGTTGAAGGAACCCTCTGGCTGGATCGGCAAAGCAGGGCCGTGGTCGACCTCGAGTTCCAATTCACGCGACTGCCTTGGCCCGTCAGAGACCCCCGGATCGGGGGCTATCTCGCGTTCGAGCAGCTTGGCAATGGCCAACATATTGTCCGCTGCTGGTGGCTCCGGATGCCGATTCTCACCTTCCGAATAGGCCGTACGATCGGCCATACCGTCTTGGGCTACTGGCAGATCGGGGCAGAAGTGGTGGAGCAGGCGTCGCTCTTGGCGGGGACCGTCGACCGGCTTCATACTCTTTCGCCAGAGACCGTCGCCACCGCACGGGCCGATTCCTCCGTGCGGGCGGCCACCGACAACGTCTGTCTGCGTGCCCCGTCTCGAGGTGGAAGTGCCGGCGAATCGGCAGAACCCCGTGCGGGCGAGGGCATGTTTCTACGAACGACAAGAGATCTCTACGGGTTGGTACTTCGAGCGCAGCGAGAGCGAGTGGCTGTCGGTGTGTTGCCAGCAGCTAGAACGTACTCGTGAGTCGCGCGGACATGTCCCTCCGCACGGTGGATCGCTGACGCTCACAACGGCTCGTTCGGGCTACGTTCACAGGCTTGAACGTAGCTGAAATCATCAACAAAGGGTTTGCCGGCAGGACCAGCACGATGGCACATGTGGTTCTTCTCAAGGGCATCAATGTGGGCGGGCACAGGTCCTTCCGTCCGAGCGAGCTGGCCAAGTCCCTGAAGAAGTACGACGTGGTGAATGTGGGTGCGGCTGGTACGCTTGTCGCTCGGCAGCGGGTGAGCCGTCGGGATCTTCAGGTTGAGATCAAGCGCCGGTTGCCATTCGAGGCAGCGGTGATGGTGTGCAGTGGAGCCGACATCCTCCGACTTGTCTCCGAGGACCCCTTTGCCGGCAAAGCCGCGGGAGCGGGCATTGTGCAGTTCGTCAGTCTCATGGCGGAACGACGGCCGGCCCCGCGGCGCGTCCCGTTCGACCTTCCGGCCGAGGACAGATGGTGTGTCAGAGTTCTGCGCGTCCAGAATCGTTTTGTTCTCGGCCTGCACCGTCGCGAGATGCGGGCCATTCGGTACCTCGGCCAACTCGGCGAGGTTCTAGACGTGGAGTTAACGACGCGAAGCTGGAGCACGATTCTCGCGGTTGCGCGAGTGCTGCAGCCGTAAGCCACCGCAGGCCTGAAGCGTAGGGTGAACTTCCGGATACCATGCCGCTTGTGACGCGCGTACTTGCGTGTGCGGCCGCGGGAGCGAGTATTCGCTTCACCGGAGCAACACGGGCCAGCGACATGTGCTTTCGTGGCTGTGGATCGCTGACGTTCACGACGGTCCCTGCGGGCCACGTTCACAGGCTCGAACGTTATCCGGCATCGGGCTCAGCGAAGAATGCAAAGATCAAGAAGAGAATGCATGAGCCGACTCGTAGCAGCCCTGGCGGTTTGCGGACTGCTGTTCGTGCAGCCCGGCGCGCCGGCTGGTGGGACGGACGCCGTATCCCCAGGCGGAAACGATCCGGCCGCTGGCATCGCGGAGTGGGTAGTGATCAGGCCAGACGGTGAGACTGG
Source organism: Rhodothermales bacterium (assembly GCA_041580055.1). Taxonomy (GTDB): domain Bacteria; phylum Bacteroidota; class Rhodothermia; order Rhodothermales; family JABDKH01; genus JABDKH01. Next base: position 2,721 of record JBFGEP010000153.1, read on the forward strand.
TTGCGCCTTCGGCACGTCCTACCAGTTCTTCTACCGAGAGGG
>JBFGEP010000154.1:0-2718 GCA_041580055.1 Rhodothermales bacterium
CGCTGTCAGCATCGACCATTCTCTGCTGAAAGCTGTGGTGCCCGTTCTCCTTCTTCACGGCGACGATCAGCTTCGCCATCTTCCGCGAGTCGCCCTTCTGCTTGCGGACCTTGTCTGCACATGACTGTGCCTTGGCCATCTATCTGCTCATCTAGATTTGTCGTTCGGAGGCCCTAAACCTTGACGCCCCGTGCCCGCGCCTCGTCAAGAACCGCCTTGATGCCTTTCTTGTTGATCGTCTTGAGCGTCTTGGCGGACACCCGCAGCGTAACCCAGCGATCCTCCTCCGGTACGTAGAACCGCTTCTTCTGGAGATTCAACTCGAAACGCCGCTTGACCTTGTTGTGGGCGTGCGATACGTGATTGCCCGTCCGCGGCCCTCTACCCGTAAGCTGATCCTTCCGTGACATAGCCTGAAGCTTTTTTCGGGTCGACCCCCCTACAGGCAGATCGACCGTTACGCCGCCGTCTGGAGCGGCCAGAGCAGGGAAATATAAGGCCTCACTTGACCGAAAAGCAAAGCGGTCGAATGGTGCCCGTAGCGGCAGCCGGGAATTCTCTATGAAGCGCCCGTGCTCTTCGCGGTGCGTCCACCGTCGCCGGAACGCTCGGAAACACCCTCTCTTTCCTCGTAGAAGTCAAGGAGCGTGTCCCCCCGCAGTCCCAGGCGCAGCGTCTCGAGCGAGAGAACCTCCGCAGGAGAGATGTTCGCGAGATTCACGTTCGGACCCAGGCGCTTCAGGAACCAGACCTGCTGAGACTTCCGCGGGGCCTCGAAGACGACCTCCTGCCGTCCCACCATGTGGACGATCTCGTCGACGAGCCCCTCGCGCACCTCTCCGTTGGGCCGAAACAGGCCGACCGTGCCGCTCTCTCGGGCCTCGCAGATCACGCGTGTGCTGCCAGCGCGCAGCTCGGACCGGATCATCTCCACCCATAGGTAAGGGGGCGTGATGTGACTCGCGTCCTTCGATCCCACCTCGCTTAAAACGGTGAACTCGGCCGCAAGCCGCGAGATCAGCTCCGTCTTGGCCGAGTGCTCGATCTCGATGCTTCCGTCCGAGATCTCAATGATCCGCACCTCTACAGCCCGGAGAAAGTCGAGATACCGCTCCAGCTGCCCCCGAAGGTGGAACACCTCGAAGAGTGTTCCTCCGAAGTACACGTCGATGCCGGCCTCGCGATACAGCCGCAGCTTATTCTGCAGCCGCGGCGTGATCACGGACGTCCCCCAGCCCAGCTTGACCACGTCGACGTAGGGCTCCGCCACCTCCAGAAGGTCCTCGACCTCCCGCAGTGACAGCCCCTTGTCCAGGACGTACGTGAGCCCCTCCGTCCGCGGTTTCGGCGGCCGCCGGGGCATGCCCGCGATATCGATGTTCCTCTGCACCTGCCGGAGTGTTCGCGCTGTCCGGGACCTCTATGATTCCGCTTTTCGCGTGGACAGCCCAAGCGGCAGGTATGCGGGGCACGTTCCGACGAGGCTCGTCAGGATGAACACGATCGCAATGATCCCGAGGATGATGGCCGCCGTGCCTGTAATCTGACCGGTGAAGTAGAGTATCGCTACGATGATCGCCACCAGCACCCGAACTACCCGGTCCACCGTACCCATGTTCTTTTTCATTGCCGATCCACCTCCTTTTGCTTTCTCTGGTAACGCATGTTGCTCCGACCTATCATCATTCAAAATACGCCCGGCGCCGGGCTTGCGCCCGTAGCTGCTCAGTCCCTGGTGCGACCATGCAGAAGCTCATCAAGTGGTTTGGATACGGGGCCGTCGCCCTCGTCGGCCTTTTCCTGATCGCGGTCGGGTATGTGTACTGGAAGAGCGAGGCGATCCTCAACAAGACGATGGATCTCGCGCCCATTACGCTCGACCTCCCGCCTGCGGATTCCGCTGCCGTAGCCCGTGGGCGCCACATCGCTCTGGCGTACGGTTGCCGCGACTGCCACGGCCCGGACCTTGCCGGCCTGCCGACGATCGATGCGATGCCTCTGGCCTACATCCCGGCCTCCAACCTGACACCCGCCGGCGCGGGAGCCTACTACTCCGACGGCGACTGGCTCCGGGCGATCCGCCATGGTATCGGACCCGACGGGAAGAGCCTCTGGCTTATGCCTTCAGCCGCGTTCACACGCTTGAGCCCGGCCGACCTCGCCGCTCTGATCGCATTCCTGAAGCAGGTGGAGCCGGTGCGGCGCGACCTGCCCCAGAAACGGTTCGGACCCTACGGTAGGCTGCTGCTCGTCAGGGGAGGCTTTACGCTCGCGGCCGATCGGGTGAACCACAGCGTGCCCTTTCGCGCCGCTCCTCCGGCCGGCCCCACACGCGCCTACGGCGACTACCTCGCCCATATGTGCCGCTCCTGTCACGGTCAGAACCTCGCGGGGGGCCGGAGCGAGTTTCCTGCAGCCGGCGTGATCACGGCCAACCTCACGCCCGGTGAAGACGGCATCGCACACTATTCCGAAGCCGATTTTGTACGTGCTCTGCGGGAGGGCGTCAAGCCGAGCGGCGCGCAGATGGAGTCCATCCACATGCCATGGCAGGCAACGGCAGCCCTGACAGATACAGAGATCCGGGCGATCTGGGTGTACCTGCAAGACCTGAAGCCCGAGCGGACGATTATCCGGTGAGGCCGGCGGCCGCCCCCTACTCCACGTTCACCGCCGCAGCCGGCTGCACCGCGGCAGCCCTCGCGGACGGGTACAACG
>JBFGEP010000155.1:0-2594 GCA_041580055.1 Rhodothermales bacterium
GTGACTGACGGTCGGGCGCATCTCGAGATTTCCCAAAAACCGACTTTTTTGGGCCCCGGGACGCGATTTTCAGCACCCTGACAGGTGGATTGCGGCGCTCGATTTTTGTATTTTTCCGGACCCAGTTTACGGGCCCGTCACGCACACTACGCATGTCCCCGTGGGGCGCCGATCCACCATGCTTCGAGCACGGCGTACCGTCGAGATTGCGGCCCTCCAGATTCCCTGAGTGTTGTAGAAACCCATGGAGCAGGATGACTATCGGGTGATCCCGATCAACATCGAGGAAGAGATGAAGTCCTCGTACATCGACTACTCCATGTCGGTGATCGTAGGGCGTGCTCTTCCGGATGTTCGGGACGGCCTAAAGCCGGTCCATCGCCGGGTGCTGTACGGCATGAGCGAGCTAGGCCTCGGTGCCGGCAGCGCCTACAAGAAGAGCGCCCGAATCGTCGGAGAGGTGCTCGGAAAGTACCACCCGCACGGCGACACGGCGGTCTATGACACCATGGTCCGCATGGCGCAGGATTTTTCCATGCGCTACCCGCTCGTGGACGGGCAGGGAAACTTCGGTTCGGTGGACGGCGACTCGGCGGCGGCCATGCGGTACACAGAGGCTCACATGACGCGTCTCGCCGAGGAGATGCTCCGTGACATCGACAAGGAGACGGTCGATTTCCAGGACAACTTCGACGGCTCGCTCCAGGAGCCCACGGTACTTCCGTCGGCCTACCCGAACCTTCTGGTGAACGGCTCGGACGGCATCGCCGTCGGCATGGCGACCAAGATCCCGCCGCACAACCTCGGCGAGGTGATCGACGGCATACTGGCCTACATCGACGACCCGGAGATCACGATCGACGGCCTGATGCAGCATATCCCCGCTCCGGACTTTCCGACGGGTGGGATCATCTACGGCCACGTCGGGGCGAAGCTCGCCTACCACACGGGCAAGGGCCGGGTCGTCATGCGGGCACGTATCGACGAGGAGGAGGTACGCCCCGGCAAGCACGCTCTCGTGATCACGGAGATACCGTTCCAGGTCAACAAGAGCTCGCTGATCGAGAAGATTGCGATGCTCGTGCGGGACGGTCGGATCGACGGGATCACGGACCTGAGGGACGAGAGCGACCGCGACGGGATGCGGATCGTCATCGAGCTGCGGCGCGACGCGATGCCGCTGGTCGTACAGAACCAGCTCTACAAGTACACGCCGTGCCAGCAGACGTTCGGCGTCAACTTCGTCGCGCTCGTTAACGGCCGGCCCCGGACGCTGACGCTCAAGGAGGCGGTCACGCACTATGTGGACCATCGGCACGAGATCGTCGTGCGGCGGACCCGTTACGATCTTCGGAAGGCGGAAGAACGAGCCCACGTCCTGGAGGGGCTGAAGATCGCGCTCGACCACCTCGACGCGGTAATCACGATCATCCGCAACTCGCCGGACACGGAGACGGCGCGGCAGAACTTGATGGAGGGCCTCCTGCCGTCGCAGCTCACGAAGCAGCAGCTGGAGCGCCTCGGGCTGCCGACGGATCGCAAGCCGCTTTTCTCGCTCACCGAGATTCAGGCGAAGGCCATCCTCGACATGCGACTCAGCCGGCTGACCGGCCTCGAGCGGCAGAAGGTGGAGGACGAGTACCGCGATCTCATCCAGCAGATCGAGCGCTTCAAGAGCATCCTCGACAACGAGGCGCTCCGCATGCAGATCATCAAGGAAGAGCTTTCTGAGCTCAAGTCGAAGTTCGCCGATCCGCGGCGAACGGAGATCGACTACACCGGCGGCGAGGACATTATCGTCGAGGACCTTGTCGAGGACGACCAGATGGTGGTCACGATCAGCTGGCAGGGGCTGATCAAGCGCACGAGCGTCACCGAGTATCGCAAGCAGGGCCGTGGCGGCGTCGGGATGCGCGGCAGCGGCATGCGCGATGAGGACTACGTCGAGCATCTTTTCGTGTCGTACAACCACGACTACCTGCTCTTCTTCACCGACCACGGCCAGTGCTACTGGCTGCGCGTCTACGAAATTCCGGAGGGCTCTCGGACCGCCAAAGGTCGGTCGATCCGGAATCTCATTCAGATCAGCCCCGAGGATCGCGTCCGCGCCGTGCTGCCGATCGCGAAGGAGAACTTCCGGGACGAGGATTTTCTCGAGAGCCGCTATGTCTTCATGGCGACCCGCGGCGGCAAGGTCAAGAAGACGCAGCTGTCTTCGTTCAGCCGCCCGCGCGCCGACGGCATCATCGCCATTTCGATCGTCGAGGGAGACCAGCTGCTGGAGGCCAAGCTCACCGACGGAAGCGCCAACATCATACTGGCGTCATCGGCAGGGCTGTCGATCCGGTTCGATGAGGAGGACGTCCGCCCGACGGGTCGAAACACGCAGGGCGTGCGAGGTATTTCTCTCAAGTCCGGCCAGGAGGCCGTCGGCATGATCGTGGTCCGCGGTGACGACCCGCAGAAGAAGGTGCTGTCGATCAGCGCCAACGGGTACGGAAAACGGACCGAGGTCGACGAGTACCGCGATCTCATCCAGCAGATCGAGCGCTTCAAGAGCATCCTCGACAACGAGGCGCTCCGCATGCAGATCA
>JBFGEP010000156.1:0-2463 GCA_041580055.1 Rhodothermales bacterium
CGAGCCCGAAGGGCGACTATGAGCGAGGCGAATAATCCGAAACGTCCCAGATCACCACGCTCGCTACGCGAGCTCATGACGACGTTGGGGGAAGCACCCGTCATTGCGAGCCGGCGGCAGCCGGCGTGGCAATCTAATACGTTCCGGATCACCACGCTCGCTACGCGAGCGCCTGATGACGCAGGGCGAAGCAACCGTCATTGCGAGCCGGCGGCAGCCGGCGTAGCAATCTTAGACCTTCAGATCACCTCGGCGCCCTACTCCGTCCCCACCACCGCGGTCTCGGCCATCTTGAGTTCCTTCCGAGGCAGCTTCTCGTCGCGCTCCGCCGTGTGGTATGCGAACGACGCGATGATCGTGGCCGCCTGCTTCAAGTCGTCCTCGATAGCGTGGTCGAACACGTCCATGTTGGAGTGATGCGTCCGTGTGCTGTAGGCAATCGGCTCCTGGATGAACTGGAAGCCCGGCAGGCCGACGGCGTCGAAGGCGAGGTGGTCCGTTCCGCCCGTATTCTGCAGCGTGAGTGTCGACGCTCCCAGGTCCTCGAACGGCTTCAGCCACGACCGGAAGATCGGCGCCACCTTCTCGTTGCCCTGCAGATAGACTCCACGGATCTTGCCCGTTCCGTTGTCCATGTTGTAGTACGCAGAGAACTTGCCGTGAGCCGGCTTCAGCGCCGTCGGGGGTCCGCTCCAGCCCTCAAACTCCGCAAAGTGCTGGCGCACGTATGCGCGGGACCCCAGCAGGCCCTGCTCCTCTCCCGTCCAGAGCCCGATGCGGATCGTCCGCCTCGGACCCGTGCCCTTCTCGGCATACACGTGCTTCAGAATGCGCATGGCTTCCATCATCACGGCGCAGCCTGTCGCATTGTCCGTAGCACCCGTACCCGCGTGCCACGAGTCGAAGTGGCCGCCGAGAATGACGAGCTCGTCGCCGACATCCGGATCCGTGCCGGCCATCTCGCCGGTCACGTTGTACTCCATGGGGTCCTCCTCGTTGAAGGCGACCCTCAGATGAAGATTGACCGACACGGGGACACCTTTCTCGACGATCCGCACCAGCCGATTATAGTGCTCCACTGCGACCGCAAGCTGCGGCACGTTCGGTGGGGCCGGGATGTCGTACGCACTCGGGCCTCCGCGCCACCCGGCATCGGGCGGAACGGCGACGTTGGCACCCGACACAAAGATCGTCCCGTAGTCACCCTTGGTCCCCTGGTCCAGGATCGCCGCCGGCTTTTCTCCTATCACGAATGACGCGACCTGGCGACGGAAACGGTAGCGGCGAAGAGCCTCCTCGCTGTAGCGGCGCCCGCCCTCATCCGGCGATCCTGCGTTCGCCATGTCCAGCAGGTCCGAGTCATCGCGGCGCTTGGCGATCGGCTCGAACCACTCGTCCACCTCCCGCTCGTCGCCCATGAGCACGACCTTGCCCTCAAGCTTGCCGCGGTACGCCTCCAGCTCCTCCTCGTTCTCGGCTTCCAGGATGACGACCTCTCCGGAGACATGGCCCTCCGTTCCGGGCGACCACGCCTTCGGGTAGGCCATTAAAGGAAAGGTGCCGTGCGGTGTCTTGGCCTCAACGTTGAAGTGCTCAAGCGTCCAGCCGGCACCGAACGGGCCCCAGGCCTCCTTCTTGACGTTTACCAGACCCATCTCAGTCAGTGATTCGACGGCCCAGTCGCTGGCCGCATCAATCATCGGTGAACCCGTTAACCGCGGACCGTAGACGTCCGTCATCCAGCTCAGGTAGTCCATTACCTGGCTGTTTTCCAGTCCCTGCTGTCGGATAAGCGCGACTACGTCCTCGTCGACGGGCTCCGTGGCCGTCTGCGCCGCAGCCGTGGATACCAGCACGATCGTGAGAAAAAGGCTGCAGTATGCTCGAAACCGTCCGTTTGACTTCATGACCTGACCCTGTTGTAGCCTCCAAGAAATGTCGAATACGGCCCGGGTGTCCAGGTGGGCCGTGCAGACATAGATGGTAGTAGGCCTTCAGGCAATCCGCAAGGCAGCCACGAAGCCTTGGCAGGCTTTTCAAGAGGCGTCGGCATGCGGCGGACGAAGGGCGGACCGCTAAGCCCTAGATCCTCACCTCGACGATCTTCAGGCCACCCAGGCCCGCCGCGACGATCAGATAGCGGTTCTTGTAGGCCACGTGGTTGACCGACTGGAGTACGTCGAACTGCAGCTGCCCGAGCAACGCGAGGTTCTGGGCAACCTCGCTCCCCGTATCGGTGAAGTTTGCGGCAGCCTCTGCCACATATACTCCCGCCTCTCCATTCGAGATGAACAGCAGGTTCTCGTCGGCAGACACGGCGTTCGTGACGACTACCGAGGGGTCGAGCCCGAGGCTGGCCGGATCCGGCCGAGGCACACTGCCCAAAAGTGTTCCCGTATTCACACTGAGAACCTGCACACCTCCGGGCCCGGCTGCAACGAAGGCCTTGCCTCCGATGACGTC
>JBFGEP010000157.1:0-2278 GCA_041580055.1 Rhodothermales bacterium
GCCGCCGCTCGGCCGGCGGTTAACGAACTGCCCGTGCTTTCCGATTCAAGTGCTCCCGGTACGGCCCCGCCGTCATCGAGTACTGCCGGGGCTCCGGCGGGTGCACGGGGTGGATCCCGGATTCCGAAACGAGCCGCCGGGCTTATCGCGGCCGCGTCGGTAGCCGTCATCGTGGCGGCGGTCTGGCTGCTGCGGCCTGCGACGCCCATTGTAGATCCGTCTCCCCGATCCACCGAGGACGGTGCCACGCGTGTAGCCGTCTTACCGTTCACTGTTCGCGGTAGTCCAGACTTTGAGTATCTCGGGCAGGGAATGGTCGACATACTGGCGACGAAGCTGGACGGGGCCGGTAATTGGAGAAGCGTTGATCCGCGAGCCATCCTCGGATCTGTGCGTGATGTCGGGTCGCCTCTCGACCCGCGCGACGGAGAAGTGGTGGCCACTAAGGTCGACGCTGACCGGTTTATTCTCGGATCCATCGTGCAGGTCGGCGGAACCCTGCAGGTTCGGGCATCACTTTACGACCCGTTCGTTGGTCGGGAGCCCGTAGCGGATGGGAGTGTGGAGGGTCCGTCAGAAGAACTGTTCTCCCTGGTCGACGAGCTGGCAGTACAGCTACTGGTGGGAGGCGATCAGGCGCCGGGCGATCGAGTCATGAGGCTCGCCGCCGTGACGACAGAGTCACTGCCGGCGCTGAAGTCTTACCTCGAAGGTGAGGCCCACTTCAGAACGGGTGCCTACCGCGATGCCCTCGACGCTTTTCAGAGTGCGGTCGAAATCGACTCGGCGTTTGCTCTTGCCTGGTATCGAGTCAGTGCGGCCGCCGAGTGGAATGCCGAGGGCCGGCTGGCGACGGACGCGGCGAGACGGGCCTTGCGTTACAGCGCTCGCCTGTCGAAGCATGATCGTGACCTGCTGGAGGCGTTGGCGGTCTTTCGTCAGGGAGACGCCGAACGGGCGGAGCAGATGTATCGCACGATCGTGGCCGTGTACCCGGAGGACGTCGAGGCGTGGTTTCAGTTGGGGGAAGTCCTGGCTCACCACATGCCCCTGCTGGGTCGCCCGGCAGCTATCTCGCGGGAAGCCTGGGAGAGAGTCCTTTTCTTTGAGCCTGACCACCTTCAGGCGATCTGGCACCTGTATCGGATTCCGGCGGCCGAGGGTAAGATCGCCGAGATGGACAGCCTGGTCGATCGACTCGTGGAGTTGAATCCCACCGGTGATCGCCTGGTGGAGATTTTCGCCTTGCAGGCGGCCGTCCACGACGACCCCGTGATGAAGGAACGGGCACTTCGATTGATGAAGAACGCCTCAGAGGGTTCGGCAGCGCTGGCCGCGCACTTTGTGGCGACATATTCCGGCGACCCGGTGGAGGGCCTTCCCCTCGCCCGCTTTATGACGGGCGACGGCCACTCGACAGAGCAGCGGGTTCTGGGATTTCTGTGGTCCGCGTTCCTGGAAGTAACCCGAGGGCGCCTCCAGGCTGCACGTGCCGATGTTGCCGAGGCCATGATACTCAAGGAGGACGCTGCGCTGCCTTTCAAGGCGTTCCTTGACGTCTTGCCGTTTGTGGATCAGGATGAAGAGGCAATTTTGCGGACGATCGCAGAACTCGACACCTGGGATGCGGCCGGGGCTCCGCCGGCCGCAAATCCGCAGTCCTGGTATGTCGTCCACGACGATTTCTACGCCAACCTCAGGTTGTATCTGCTGGGCTTGCTCTCCGCGTCGACTGGGCAGGCAGAACGAACCATCTCTTTGATTCCCGAGCTGGCCGTCTTGAGCGCCCCGGAGATCCTTGGCTCTGTTAATGAAGACCTGGTGGTGAGTCTCCGTGCCAGCGTCGCACTGGCGGGTGCAGAAGAAGAGCAGGCCCTCGACTTGCTGTCACAGCAGAACGGTCATGCGTGGTACAACGTGCTGTTTGCTTCGCCGTTCGTGTCGTTGTCGCGCGACCGGTTCGTGCGTGCAGAGTTGCTCCGAGCGGCCGGACGATACGACGAAGCCCTGCGGCTATATGGATCTTTCGGGGAGAACAGCGTCTACGACTTGATCTTTCACGCTCCCTCCTACCTGGCCCGGGCGCAGATCTACGATCAGCTGGGGGATGCCGCGATGGCAGCTGACAATTACCGCCGCTTTATCGATCTGTGGGCCGATGCGGACGTCGAGCTTCAGCCACGGGTGGACGGCGCGCGTGAGAGACTCGCGGCTCTGGATTCCGAGTCGGGACGTTAGGCAGTCGACCGCGTCAGCCATCTCTCTTCACGAAACCGCC
>JBFGEP010000158.1:0-2205 GCA_041580055.1 Rhodothermales bacterium
CCCAGCACGATGTAGCTCAGCAGGATCATGAGGTTTGCGTTGTCGGCGTCGTTCCAAGTCAACCAGATGTGAATGCGCTTGCGCTCGCCGAAGTGCCGATCTCCGTGTCTGAGCACCAGGATCGTCTTCCGCGTGCTCGACGCGAAACGACAGCTCTCGGCTACCTCCTCCACGATCTCGGGCGGATCGTGCTGAGAGAATTCGAACAGGATCGTGTTGTTGCTCAGTCCCGACACGCCGGGTACCTGGAGGCTCTGGGCCAGCGCAGACGTCATGGACGGGCTGACGATGGTGTCCATGTACACGCTGCTCCGCTGCTGCCGCGCCAGACGTGCGAGGCGGGTACGTACCTTCAGCGCCTCAAGGTGAGACTGCTCCGTAAGCGGCCCCTTGATGTAGTGCAGGTAGGTGCCGAAGCCGTAACGGTGGCACAGCCATTTCATGAAGAGCAGCGGCGACCGTCGGTCGAAGGTCCGGTCGTCCACCATGATGACGGAGGGCCTCCACTCCGATGCGAGCAGCCGCCGCTTGCGACGCTGCAGCCGGATCTGGAGATAGCGCGTGGCCTGCGTCATCACGCCCTCGAACATCGAGGCGAGGTCGTCCTCCGTCCTGCCTCTCGAGATGAACCAGTACAGCGCCGTCATGATCGCGAGCGCGGCAACCGCGTAGACCGGATCCATCTGGAACATCATCAGCAGGCATATGACGGCCCCGAAGAGGCTCACGTACCAGCGCGATCTGAAACTGGGGCGGTAGCTGGGCCGGGCTGCGAAGTGCTCGAGGAAACTGATGGCGCACAGGGATCCGTACGTGACCATGAAGAACATGGAGATGAGCCTTGCGACGACGTCCACGTTCCCCAGGGCGACGATGACGACGGCGATCACCCCCGTCACCAGCGTGCTGTTGCGAGGCTCGTTGACCTTGCCGACCCCCGCCGCCAGCCAACGGCTTGCGCCGCCGACCCGGACGAGTCCGTCCTCGCCGAGCGCCTGCAGCGTGCGCGGAGCAACCAGCACGGACCCGATCGCGGAGCTCAGGGTCGCACACGCCAGTCCGATCGGTATGATCGGGCCCCAGAGTGCGATCCGCGACATGGCCAGCTGATCGCCGTCGAGCACCTCGGGCGGAACCGAGAACGCCAGCTTCGCGACGATGGCGACGTACACGACCATTCCAACCACCGTCGCACCCAGCGTGCCGCGGGGAAGCGACACGCGCGGGTTTGCCAGGTCGCCGGACAGCCCGACGCCCGCCGTCATGCCCGTGAAAGCCGGAAAGCAGATCGCGAACACGTAGAAGAATGAATCCGGGTCCTGCACGGTAGTCGCCAGGCCAACGGCGCCGGAGTCAAAACCCTCTACCGGGCTTCCGAGAAAAAAGAGAACCAGCGAGGCCGCCAGTGTGGCCACGACCACGTACAGCGCCTTGACGCCTATGTCGGCGCCTTTGAACAGCACGAGCGTGAGGAGCGCGACCGTAGCCGGCAGCGAGATGATGCGCGGATCGAAGGCGATGCCGAACGTGGCCTCGAACGTCTGGCGCAGCGGCGTAAAGGCTTCGGCAAACGCGATCATGTAGAACGCGACGGATATGGCCTGAGACGAGTAAAGGGAGATGCCTATCACTCCGCCGATCATGGTGCCGAAGGAGCGGGAAATGATGAAGTACTCGCCGCCCCCCTCCACCTTTCGGTTCGTCGCGATCTCGGCCAGTGCCAGCGCCGTCGGGATCGTCACCATGTGGCCGAGGAGAATGATCCCCAGCGAACCCATCAGGCCTACGTTGCCCACCGCGTAGCCGAAGCGCAAGAACATGATCGCACCGAGAATGGTGCTGATCGCCGTGAGGAACACCGGCAGGGTGCCGAATCCGTGGCCGCGCGCCGGAGCGGCTGGCGCTTCTTGCTCGCTCATGTGGGAGAAATTCGGGTTTGCTGGCGCGAAGGTAGTGTATATGGGCTAGCAACGGAAGTGCAACCGCTCGCGCGGCTACGGAACGCGGACAGCCCCTGGACGGACGGGCGGCCCTCGCCCACACGCCCAGAGGGCGTCTTTGCGTAACCTGTTTCCGGAAGACACGTCAACGTCAGCATCGATCAATGAGTGGAGGTTGGACGATGACGCATGCGGCAAAGCTGCTTCTGACGATCGCCCTGGCGTCAGTCTTACCAGTATCGCACTCTCTCGGCCAGGGCTTTAC
>JBFGEP010000159.1:0-2156 GCA_041580055.1 Rhodothermales bacterium
CTGACGGAGCGACCTCCGGGAGCGGAGTAATCTGACCGGGCACGCCCGGAGAGGCAGAGCGTATATTGAAATCACGTGCCCGTAGCTCAGCTGGATAGAGCGTCTGACTACGGATCAGAAGGTCGGGAGTTCGAATCTTCCCGGGCACGCCAAAGGCCCTGAATGAGTCTAAGGACTTGGACTCAGGGGCCTTTTTCTTTTGTTCAAGACCATCTGCGGCTCGGTGAACACAGTATTGGGGTAACAGTCGAATGCGTCTCGCTCTTACAGCCATCATCATAATTCTCGTTTACCTGGGGCTCGTCTTTGGTCTTCAGCGTCGGATACTGTTCCCGAGACACGTCATCCCCGCTGCTCCGGCAGTCGACATCGATGGTATCGAGAAGATGTGGATCGGTCCCCGATCGGACGTTGAAGCCTGGTATCTTCCGCCACTGAACGGCAGTGGTCCCGCGCCGGCGCTCGTATTCACGCATGGCAACGCGGAGATCATCGACTACTGGCCGGAGTTCTTTCGAACGCCTCGGGAGTGGGACATGGCCGTACTCCTCGTCGAGTACCCCGGATACGGTCGCTCGGGAGGCAGTCCGACGCAAGAAACCATAACGGAGGTGGTTCTCTCGGCCTACGATGCGCTGTCGGAGAGACCGGACGTCGATAGTGAACGCATCATCGCCTACGGGCGCTCCGTCGGTGCCGGCGCGGCGTGTGCGTTGGCCGCTTCACGGAAGGTCGCGGCGTTGATCCTGGAGTCGGCGTTTACCAGCGTGCGACCCTTCGCCAGGCGCATGCTCGTCCCGGGTGCACTCGTCTTGGATCCGTTTGACAACGTCAGTGTCGTCTCCGAATTCACACGACCGATCTTGATCATTCACGGCGCTCGAGACAACATCATACCGCCAGCGCATGCTCGGAAGCTGCACGCCGCGGCACCCCATTCCGAGCTAGAATTCGTTCCCTGCGGCCACAACGACTGTCCGCGGCCCTGGCCGGAAATCTACTCGTTCCTGGACAAGCACCTGCTCAACAAATCGGACGAATAGCCGGCTTGTCATGGTCTCCTGATGTCTGTTCAGAGGGTCGGGGGTTCGACACGAGGCTGCGGAGCGACCGACTGACGGATGCCCGTCAGGCCGGAGTAATCTTCCCGGGCTCGCCAAGTCTGTCAGCCCTCGATGGGCCGCCCGAACAAGTGCGCCGTGCTCTCAATGGGCTCGCCCCGCCACGGCGAGACGGTGCGTGTGCTGGAATATTGCCACCACCAATCGTACGATTCCCATCCGACGAGACGCAAAATCTCATCCACGCTGGTGCCGTAGCGACCCAGCGCGTGGGCATGAACCTCGAGCGCGATCCTCGGACGGGCGGCCAGAATCTCTTGCGCCCCCTTCAGTACCTCCGCCTCGAATCCCTCCACGTCGATCTTCAGAAGTGTCGCACCGACGTGCGCGTAGTCGTCGAGGCAGACCACCGGCACGTCGATACCGGCGCCCGCACCAGCGACCTGGGCGTTTGACTCGTCCGTCATTCTGATGTGCCCCCGAGCGCTGCCCACTGCCGCCCCGACGACCTCTACGTTGCTCAGCTCGTTCAGCGCAACCTGCCTCCGGACGATCTCGACGTTCCGGGGTACCGGCTCGAACGTTATGACTCGCCCCTCGGGACCGACACGATGCGACAGCAGGATGGTGACCTCACCATGGTGGGCTCCACACTCGAGGACGACGTCGCCCGGCTCAACCAGGCTGTGGTACAGGTAGTCGATCTCGGCCCAGTCCCATCCGCCCTTGAACCAGCTCTCGCCGATCCTGTCCCCTACATGAAACCGAAACGTCCGACCGTAGCGCTCGAACTCGGCGTCGTAAGGGCGGAAGTTGAGATTTCGGTACCGAAAAAGGCGGCTCTTCAGAAAGGCGCGCGCGGACTGCGGCAGAAGGCGGCTGAGTGACACGGTGGCGGCGTACGGGTCGGATGGTTCTTTATCGATCCACTGCGAAGCAGCTGAGCGGCCGTCACATCCCCCACAGCTGACGCGTGTTCACGGGCTTGCCCTGCATCTTCAGGTAGTAGAACAACTGCCCCTTGTGCTGCGCCAGATGCTCCACCATGCCCAGCAGATGCGCGCCCAGCGGCTTCTCCATACCTGACGGATCCCA
>JBFGEP010000160.1:0-1722 GCA_041580055.1 Rhodothermales bacterium
GTCTTTCGGATTATCGACTCGCGAAGCTATTCAACAACCTTCCTTCTGGGTGCTGCTAGTCGTCTTCTTTATTGCCGCCTTGACGATTAACGGTAGTACCGTGCATCTGGTGCCGATGTTGACGGATCGGGGTGTCTCTTTCGAAGCGGCCGCCGGGGCCGTTTCCGTGATCGGACTTTCGTTGATCTTCGGCAGGGTGGTCGCCGGCTACCTCTTGGATAGGCTGTTTGCGCCGTACGTCGCGATCGCGTTTCTGTGCGGGCCGATCGTAGGTTTACTGCTGCTTTCCCAGGGCGCTGTCGGCTCCGTCGCGGTGCTCAGCGCGGTCTTGTTCGGCCTCGGTACAGGCGCCGAAATTGATCTCATCGGCTATATGGTGAGCCGCTACTTTGGCCTTAAGGCTTTTGGTGAGATTTACGGATATTTCTTCGCCATCTTCATCGTTGGCACCGGAATCGGGCCGTTGGTGCTGGGCTTCAGCTTCGACAATCTCGGTGGCTACGGTCCCATGCTCATCATCTTTGCGGGTCTATTGGCTCTGTCGTGTCTCTTGATGCTGCGACTGGGCGAGTATCCCGACCTGGAAAAGACCGAATCAGCGGCCGAGCCAGCGTCTGTCTAGGAAGCAGGACTTAATAAGACAACAGATAATGACAATTGATACCTATTCACACTACCTGCCTGCGCAGCGGGCACTAAGGTGATCTACCGTATGTCGGAGCGGCCATGAATCTAATGATTCGTAACGCGTTGGTCCGCGGCCACGACACGCTTGTCGATATCGCGATCGACGGAGATCGGATCGTGGAAATCGGTCCCGAGTTGTCAGGACACGACGGAGAAACCATCGACGCGGGCGGAAACCTCGTATCGCCAGGATTTGTCAACTGTCACCTGCATGCCGACAAAGCGTATCTTGGCGAGGTCATGCGGCCGAATGTCTCTGGGAGCCTGCCTGAAGCGGTCGAGATCACGACCGAGTTCAGTCGCGAGTACGATCCGGAAGAGGTCGCGCAGCGAGCAGGCCGAGCTATCGAGGCGGGCATCCGTAACGGCACAACGTTCTTCCGCCTCTTCGCCGACGTCGGGACAGCCGAAGGACTCCGGGCGGCGCAGGGCCTCATTATCGCTCGGCAGAAGTACCAGGAGTTGTGTCAGATCCAGGTCGTCGCCTTCCCCCAGGAGGGGATCCTGCGAGACCCGGGGGCGGATGTCCTGCTCGACGAGGCGATCAAGGAGGGATGCGATATCGTCGGCGGCCTACCCTGGTACGAGTACTCCGACGAGGAGGCGAGACGACACATCGATATCTGCTTCGAACTCGCGACCCGGCACGACCTCGACGTCCACATGCTCGTAGACGATACCGACGACCCCAACTCCCGCAGCCTCGAGTACCTCGCGCTGAAGACCATGCGGGAGGGCTTCCACGGCCGGGTCACGGCCAGCCACTGTGGGGCGATGGCCGCATACAACGACGTCTACGCCGCGAAGGTCATCGCTATGGTTGCGGAGGCCGGGATCAGCATCTCGTCCAACACCCACATCAACATCGTCTGCTCCGCCCGCATCGACCGGGAGCCGAAGCGGCGGGGCATCGCGCGCGTAAAGGAGCTCCTGGCCGCCGGCGTCAACGTCGTCTCCTCCCAGGACGACGTCAACGATCCGTACTACCCGTTCGGCAAGCCCGACCAGCTGGAGGTCGGGCTGATGATGGCCCAC